>NZ_JBFAPK010000001.1:623690-702212 GCF_040676675.1 Micromonospora sp. NPDC049559
CGGCTGGCCCCACTGGGGCTCGGGCGCGGCCGGGGGGCCCGAGGCGGGCAGGGGCTGTGTGGGCGGAGCGCCATCGGCCCCGGGGATGGGCGGCTGCCCGGGCGGCGGCGGAGGCGGGTAGCCACCGGCCTGCTGCGCGGGCAGGGTGTACGGGTCTTCGGGTTGGCTCGGGCCGGGCGGTCCGTAGTTGGACATGAGCTCCCCAGGGGGTTTAGTGGTTCAGCGCAACTTGAGGCAGAGTACGAAGTCGAGCCCATCGAGCTCGCTGTTGAAGAAGTACCAGTCGGTGTAGCCCTCGACCTTCGAGCACTTGGTCTTGGCGTCATCCGCGCCGTTGGTCGGACCGTCGACCCGGGCGAGCACCTCGTAGGTCTTCGGTCCGCAGGGGGTGACGACGAGCTTGGGCTGCTTCGTGTCGCCCTCGTTCTGGACGCACTGGCCCGCCTTCACGAAGCGGGCGTCGGTCGACGGCTCCGAGGCCGGCGCGCTCGCCTGCGGTTCGGCGCTCGGGCTCGACCGGCCGGTCGGGGTCGGGGTGACCGTACCGCTCGCCGACGGCGTGGGAGTCGGATCCTCCTTCTGCGCGACGAGGTAGTAGGCGGCCGCGCCGCCGCCGCAGAAGAGCACCGCCACGGCGACGAACGCGCCGACCAGCAGTCCGGTACGCCGCCGGGGCGGCGGGGTGGTGTGCGGCGCCAGCGCCGGCGCGACGCCCGGATGTGCCGGCACCTGCTGCTCGTACCCGGGATAGGGGTAGCCGGTGTGCTGGTCGACGTAGCCGGAGGACGAGGTGGCCGCCGGCGGCGCCAGACCGGTCCAGGGGTCCTGGTCCCTCCACGGGTCGGCCGGCGGAGTGTAGGGCTCCTGCGACTGCCGGTCGGGCCACGGCTGCTGCGGTTGGCCGGAAGTCGGCCCACCGGGCGGTCCGTAGTTTGACATGGAGGGTCCTCCAGGCCGGAGAGTGGGAAGGCGGCTGACCGTGCCAGCGGCGGTGCTCTGGTCACCGTAGCGTGATACTCCGACAGGGCACCTAACGCAATTGTGTCGACTCATGGCAACTCGTCGCGGCCGGGCCGGCGTGCGCGAGGTCGCTAGCATCCGGACGCGTGTTCGCCGCGTTCGCCATCACCGTCGGCGCGGCGGCCGGCGCGCTCACCCCGTGGCTCGCGTACCGCTTGGCGACCGAACCGGGAACGCCGCCGCGGTCGGCCTGTCCGCGCTGCCTGCGGCCGTTTCCACCCGGCCTGGCCGGCTGGGTACGACCGACCGCCCGTTGCCCCGCCTGCCCGGCCCGGCTCGCGGCGGGCCCCTGGTGGGCGGCGTTCGCCGGCGCCGGCGTCTTCGGTCTGCTCGCCCTGGCCCGTCCGGCCGACCCGGCGCTGCCGGTCTTCCTCGCCGTGGCCGCGGTCGGTCTGCCGCTCGCCACCGTCGACCTCACCTGTCTCCGCCTTCCCGATCCGCTGGTGGCCACGGCCGCGATTACCGGCGGCGCCGGGCTGGCCGGGGTCGCGCTGACCGCCGGTACCGCGGACCAACTGCTGCGCGCCCTGGCCGCCGCGGCGTGCTGCCTGGTCGGGTACGCCGTGCTGGCGCTCCTGCCCGGCTCGCGGCTCGGCTTCGGCGACGTCAAGCTGGCCGGGGTGCTCGGTCTGCCGCTCGGCTGGCTCGGCTGGTCGCCGCTGCTGGTCGGCGTCGCCCTGCCGCACCTGCTGACCGGCGCGCTCGCGCTGGCGCTGCTGCTGACCGGCCGGGCCGCCCGGGGAACGCCGCTGCCCCTCGGCCCGGCCCTGCTGGCCGGCGCGCTGTTCGCGGTCGCGCTGGCGTGAGCGCGACCCGGGGTGCCGCCCGACCCGTGCCACGCCGCCCGGCCCGTCGGCCCCGAAGCAGCAGCAACTCTGGCGACCCTGGAGCAGCCGCAACTGGCGGTCCTAGAGCAGCCGCAACTGGCGGTCCTTGGGCCGGCGCGGTTCGCTGTCGCCGAAGCGCTCGAAGAGCCCGGCGTCGATCGCGTCCAGGAACGGCGTCGGGTCGCACTCCTGCTCCCGTCCGTGCCGCTGGCGCCGGCGGGCGTGGCTGACGTAGAGCCGGTCCTGCGCCCGGGTCAGCCCGACGAAGAAGAGGCGCCGTTCCTCGGCCACCTCGTCCTCGCTCGGCTTCCCACCGGGGAACCGCATGGGCAGCAGCCCGTCCTCGCAGCCGACCAGGAACACGACCGGGAACTCGAGCCCCTTCGCGGCGTGCAGGGTGAGCAGGGTGACCGCCTCGGCCCGAGGGTCCAGGGCGTCGACCTCGGCCCCCATGGCGATCTGGGAGAGGAACATCGGCAGGTCCTCGCCGCAGCGCTGGGCGAGCGGGGTGAGCAGGTCCACCGCCGCCCAGACGTCCTCCGGGCCGGGCCCGCCCGACGCGTCGAGCGTCGGCGTGGCGAGCCGTTCCGCGAGTACCTGCCCGGTGAGGCGTACCCGGGCGGCCAGCGGACCGCCGAGTCCGTCGGCGAGGCGCAGCTCGCGTGCGATCAGCGCGACGCCCGGCCGGTCCCGCAGCCGGTTGTGCGAGCGCTTCTGCACCGGTACGCCGGCGCGGGTCAGCGCGTCGACCACCGGTGCGGCCTGGGCGTCGGTGCGGTACAGCACGGCGATGTCGCCGAACGAGACGTTCGAGGTGCGGCCGTCGATCCGCCCCGAGTCCAGCGAGCGGTGGGAGAGACCGCCGACCAGGTCGTCGATGGTACGGACCACGAAGTCCGCCTCGTCGACGACGGAGGCGGCCGGGTAGCGCCCGACCAGCGGCGCCTCCGGGTCGAGCCGGGCCGGGTCCAGCCGCCGCCCCCGCACCAGCGACGACGGCGCGATCGCCTGCACCGCGGCGGCCAGGATCGGCGCGGAGGAGCGGTAGTTACGGGTCAGCCGCACCAGCCGCGCGTCGGTGAAGTCCTCGGAGAAGCGCAGGAAGTACGAGACGTCGGCGCCTCGGAACGAGTAGATGGCCTGGTCCGGGTCGCCGATGGCGCAGAGGTTGCCGTCGGCCGGGCTGAGCAGCCGGAGCAGCTCGTACTGCACCGCGTCGACGTCCTGGTACTCGTCCACGAAGATCCAGCGCCACCGGTCGCGGTACCGCGCCACCAGCGCCGGGTCCTCCCGGAGCAGCTCGACGGGAAGGGTGACCAGCTCGTCCAGGTCGACCAGCTGCCGCTCGCGCAGCAACTTCCGGTACGCCGCCGGGTCGTCGCCGGCCTCCTCGCGTACCGCAGTCCGCTCGACGTCGTCGGCGATGCGGAAGTCGACGGGCAGTCCGGCGGCCTCGGGGTTCTCCCGCAGGATCGACAGCCCGAGCGAGTGGAAGGTGCCGACCGTGACGTCCTCGGCGACCGGTCCGAGCAGACCGTCCAGCCGGGCCCGCAGCTCCTCGGCGGCCCGCCGGGTGAAGGTGATGGCCAGGCAGTGCTCCGGGAAGACGTTCAGCTCCGCGCAGAGGTACGCGATGCGGTGGGTCAGCGTCCGGGTCTTGCCGGTGCCGGGACCGGCCACGATCAGCAGCGGCCCACCGGGTGCCGAGGCGGCGACCCGTTGCATCGCGTCGAGCCGGTCGAGCAGCCCGGTGCCGACCTCCTCCATGCCGGCGAGCATCGGCTCGAACGGCTCGTGTGGCGAGACCGGCGGGGCGATCGGCGGCGGCGGGACCGGGGTGGCCGCGGGGCGGGCGGGACGGCGTTTCGGCTCGGCCTTGGCCACCGGCTTGCTCCGCGCCTTCGCCGGGGCGGCGGTCCGCTGCCGCGGTACCGGCATGTCGAAGAGCGCGTCGGCCTGCCCGCCGCCGGCGGTGCGGCCCAACTCGTCCGGGTCGAAGACCGTGATCACGCCGTACTCGCCGTCGTAGCCCGGGATCCGGCGGACGTCACCCCGGCGCAGCCGGCCGATCGCCTCGCCGAGCAGCTCGCCGCCGGCCCGGCCCACCTCGTCCAGCGGTACGGTCTGCAGGATCTCCAGCTCGGAGCCGAGTGCGGCGAGCAGGTTGTTGAACTGGCCCTCCACGGTCTTGGAGCGCGCGCCGACCCCGTTCAGCTCGCCGAGGATCTCCGCGAGCGGTACCAGGTGGGTCACCCGGGGCGCGTTCGCCGGCCGGTACCCTTCGGGCCGGTCGGCCAGGTCCTCGACGCGGCTGAGCACACCGACGGTGAGCGGCTTGCCGCACTCCGGGCAGCGCCCGCCGGCCTGCCGGGTACGCTCCGGCGCCCAGTTGACGCCGCAGAGCCGGTGACCGTCGGCGTGGTACTTGCCCTCCTCCGGGAAGAACTCGATCGTGCCGCTCAGCCCCTCGCCGGTACGCAGGGCCGAGCGCAGCGCGTAGTAGTCGAGTTCCGTGTCGAAGACCGTGGCCTCGCGGGCCAGCGCCGGCGGCGAGTGCGCGTCCGAGTTCGAGACCAGGCGGTACCGGTCCAGGCTGGAGACCCGCCAGTTCATCTCGGGGTCGGAGGAGAGCCCGGTCTCCACGGCGAAGATGTGCTCGGCGAGGTCGGCGTAGCAGTCGGCGATGGCGTCGAAGCCGGACTTGGAACCGAGGGCGGAGAACCAGGGCGTCCAGATGTGCGCCGGCACCAGGTACCCGTCGGGGCTCGCCTCAAGCGTGATCTCCAGGAGGTCCCGCGAGTCGAGGCCGAGGATCGGGCGGCCGTCCGAGCCGAGGTTGCCGATGCGGCCGAGCGCGGTGTTGAACCGGGCCACGGCGTCCAGGTCGGGCAGGTAGATGAGGTGGTGCACCTTGCGGGTCCGGTCGTCCCGCTTGTAGATCGTGGAGATCTCCACGCTCAGCATGTACCGCACCGGGTTCGCCTCGGCGGCCGAGGCCAGCCGCGGCGGCAGCCGGCGGGCGATGTCCCGCTCGTCTTCCTCGCTCAACCGGTAGAGCCCGGGCTCGGCGGGGCGCAGCGTCTGACGGAGGTGGTCGAACCAGGCGGGGTGGGTGAAGTCGCCGGTACCGAGCAGGCTCACCCCCTTGCGCCGGGCCCACCAGGCCAGGTTCGGCAGGTTCAGGTCCCGGCTGCAGGCGCGCGAGTACTTCGAGTGGATGTGCAGGTCCGCGACGAACTGACGGGTGCCCACAGAGGAGCCGCCGGAGCTGGCGGCGCTAGACGGAAGCACGCCGCATCCTGTCACGCCCCGACCCGCCTCGGCGTGTCGCCACGCGTGAGTGTGATCCTCCCGTCCCGCCCGGACGAGTCCCCCGGCGGCGGCGCCCGGGGCGATCAGGCCGTGCTGCGCAGCTCCACCAGCGTCACCTGCGGCGGGGCGCCGACGCGTACCGGCGGGCCCCAGAACCCCGCCCCGTTGGTCACGTAGAGCCGCGTACCGTCGATCGTGGCCAGTCCGGAGACCACCGGCTGCTCCAACCGGACCACGTAGTCGAAGGGCCAGAACTGGCCGCCGTGGGTGTGCCCGGAGAGCTGCAGGTCCACGCCGTGCCGGGCGGCCTCGCGCACCTGGACGGGTTGGTGTGCCAGCAGCACCACGGGCCGGCTGGTGTCGCGGTCGCCGAGGGCGGCGTCGAAGTCCGGACCGGGCGCGCCTCGTTCGGTGGCGACCAGATCGTTGATCCCGGCGAGGTCGAGCACGCCGCCCGGAGTGACGATCCCGGTGCGCTCGTTCTGCAGCACCCGCAGGCCGAGCCGGTCCACCTCGGCGATCCATTCCGCGGCACCGGAGTAGTACTCGTGGTTGCCGGTCACGAAGAAGCTGCCGTACCGCGAGCGCAGCCCGCGCAGGGGCGCGGCGGCGGGGCCCAGCGCCTCGACCGTACCGTCGACCAGGTCGCCGACCACCGCCACCAGGTCCGCGTCGAGCCGGTTGATGGCGGCGACGATCCGTTCGGCGTGCGCCCGGCCGTTCAGCGGACCGAGGTGGATGTCGGAGACGGTGGCGATCCGCAGCCCGTCCATGCGACGGGGGAGCTTGGCGAGGGGGATCCGCACCCGGTCCAGTCGCGGCGGACCGGTCGCGACGCGCACGCCGTACCCGGTCACGCCGGTGGCGGTGAGTCCGGCGACGATGGCGGCTCCCCGGGCCAGCAGCAGCCGCCGGCCGGGGTCGTGCTCGGGTCCGACCCGGGACGCACCGGCCCCGCCCTCCGCCGGCGGTGCGACGGTTTCCTCCGGCGGGGCGATGGTGGCGACGGCCTCGGCGGTCGGCCGTTCGACCGTGGCGGTGTTGCCGACCGCGGCCGGCTGCGGCACCGGGCGGGCGGTCGCCGCGCGGGCTCGCCGGCGCAGCAGCAGCCGTACCGCGAGCACCGGTGCTTCGAGCGCGAGCAGCACCAGCACCAGGTAGAACATCAGCGCCAGCCAGAGGTAGCCCGGCCAGGTCAACCAGAGCAGGCCGGCCTCGGTACCGATCAACGTGGTCGGTACGGCGACGCCGAGCAGCACCAGGGCGGCGCTGCCCAGCCGCCGCCCGGTGCCGGGGCGGGTGGTGTCGCGGACCAGCCGTTTCCACAGGTAGAGATGGACCAGGCCGGCGCCGAGCGTCAGGGCGGCCAGGAACCACAGCGGCGCCATGCCGCCAATCTAGCCGCCGCCCGGCACGGGAGGGCCGGGATGCCCCCAGGCCGCCGTGAAGGGCGGGCCGGCGTCTGTGCTCCCGGCCGCCCGCGCGGCGGCGTCGTTCCTGGGCCGCGAGCGGGGCGGCGTCGTTTCTAGCCGCCGGCGAAGGGTGGCAGCACGTCCACCGTCGCCCCGTCCGGCAGGCGGGCCTGCCGGTCGTGCCAGCTGACGCCGTCGACCAGGAAGCTCGCCATCTTGAGCACCGTGGCGAGCCGCTCGCCGTGCCGGGTGCCGAGGTCGGTGGTCAGCTCGTCCAGGCTCCGGTCGCCGGATACCGACTCCACGCTGGTCCCGGCCGCGGCCCGGGCCGCGGCGAAGTACCGGACGGTCAACTCGTGCGCCACGGTTCAGCCTCCGATCGCCGACATCGGGCGGGCCGGTTGCAGGAAACTCGGATCGTCGATGCCGTGCCCGGCGCGCTTGCCCCACATCGCCACCCGCCAGCGCCGGGCGATCTCCTCGTCGTCCGCGCCGGCGCGGAGCGCCCCGCGCAGGTCCGACTCCTCGGTCGCGAAGAGGCAGGCGCGGACCTGGCCGTCGGCGGTGAGCCGGGTACGGTCGCAGTCGCCGCAGAACGGTCGGGTGACGCTCGCGATGACGCCCACCTTCGCCGGCCCGCCGGAGGGGTCGGTGGCGCCCTCGACCAGCCAGGTCTCGGCGGGCGCGCCGCCGCGCTCGGCCGGGTCGGGGTGCAGCGTGAACTCGGCGCGCAGCGCGGTCAGGATCTCCTCGGCGGTGATCATCGAGGAGCGGTCCCAGGCGTGCTGGGCGTCGAGCGGCATCTGCTCGATGAACCGCAGCTGGTAGCCGTGCGCGAGGGCGAAGCGCAGCAGCGCGGGGGCCTCGTCGGAGTTGACGTCCCGCATCAGCACGGAGTTGATCTTCACCGGGGTGAGCCCGGCCTCGGCCGCACCGGCCAGTCCGGCCAGCACGTCGTCCAGCCGGTCGCGGCGGGTCAGCCGGGTGAAGCGCTCCCGGTCGATCGTGTCCAGCGAGACGTTCACCCGGTCGAGCCCGGCGTCGCGCAGCGTGCGGGCCATCCGCGCCAGCCCGATGCCGTTGGTGGTGAGCGACAGCGTCGGGCGTGGTTCCAGCGCGGCGACGGCCGCGACGATGGCCGGCAGGCCGGGCCGGATCAGCGGCTCGCCGCCGGTGAACCGGACCTCGGTGACGCCGAGCCGCCGCACCGCGATCCGGACCAGGCGGATGATCTCCTCGTCGTCGAGCAGATTCCGCTGGGGCAGCCAGGCCAGCCCTTCGGCCGGCATGCAGTACGTGCAGCGCAGGTTGCAGCGGTCGGTCAGGGAGACCCGCAGATCGGTCGCGGCTCGCCCGAACCGGTCCACCAAACGGTCGTCATTCGGTCGGCCTACGCTTACCGGGGCCGACGGCGGGATGCCCATTGCTCGACCGTAGCGCGTCACCGGTGGAGGACGGAGCGGGCCGCACGAGCTACCTCTTCCCGGTACGCGCCGCCGAACAGCGCGGTGTGCACCAGGAGCAGCTGCAACTGGTGCAGCGGTACCCGGTCCCGCCATCCGTCGGCGAGCGGCCAGACCTCCTGGTAGGCGGCGAGTACGCGGTCGAGGTGAGGTGCCCCGCCCCAGAGCGCCAGCTGGGCCAGGTCCGTCTCCCGGTGTCCCCCGTGCGCGGCCGGGTCGACCAGCCAGACCCGGCCGTCCGCACCCCAGAGCAGGTTGCCCGGCCACAGGTCGCCGTGCACCCGGGCGGGCGGCTCGTCCCCGCCGTACCGGTCGACGCCGGCGATCACCTTCCGCACCAGGGCGGCCTCGGTCCCAGTGAGCGCGCCGTTGTCGACCGAGCGCCGCAGATGTGGTTCGAGCCGGTGTGCGGCGAACCACTCCGGCCAGGGACCGGGCGACGGGGCGTTCTCCTGGGGAAGCGCGCCGATGAACCCGATCCACTCGGCACCGAAGGCGGGCGCGCCCGCGCGGTGCAGGGCGGCCAGTTCTCGCCCGAAGCGTTCGGCCGCAGCCGGGCTCGGCTCGCCGGGCTCCACCCACTCCAGCGCCAGCAGCTCAGGCAGCGCCACGATCACCTCGGGGACCGGTACCGCCCCGGCCGAGCGCAGCCAGCACAGACCGGCCGCCTCGGTGGCGAAGAAGCCCTCCGGCGCCGGCGTTCCGGACCGCTCCGGCCAGGTCTTGGCGAACACCGAGTTGCCGTCGTCGAGCGTCAGCCGGGTGGCCGTGCAGATGCTGCCGCCCGGCACGGGCGTCTCCCGGATTCGCTGGTGGGTCAGGAAGGTGGGCAGGTGTCGCGGGTGCTCCCGGAGGTAGGCCAGGTCCATGCCTGCAAGGTAGTCGCCGGATATCGCCCGCGGGCCGCCCGGCACGTCACGGTGCCAAAATATCGACCGATTGCTATTTCTATTCTGACCTGCGGAACTACCCAGCGTGGCTGTGGACAACGCCGTGTCGATCACTAGTTCATCCACAGGGGTGGATGGGGACTTCCCGGCGCGCGGCGTGGCGGGCGACCCTACCCGGTATGAATCCCTCCGACCAGCCGCCGCTCTCGCTGCGTACCCCCGCCGACGTCATCGCGGCCGTGCCCTACCTGCTGGGCTTCCATCCCGCCGACAGCCTGGTGGTGGTCGCGCTGCGCGGAAAGCGGGTCGTCTTCGTGGCCCGGGGCGACCTGCCTGGCCCCGCCACCGGCCCCGCCGTCCCTTCCGGCCTCGCCTCTTCTGGTCCCGCCTCTTCTGGTCCCGCCTCTTCCGGATCCGGCCCGCTCCCCGGTCCCGACGGGGCCGGCCGGGCCCGCGACTCCGGGTCGGCGGCCCTCGGACCCCTCGGACCCCTCGGACCTGGGGCCGCTGCCGGGCCCGGGATCGTCGGACCGGGGCCCGGGTCCCGCGATCCCGGGTCCGGCCCGGTCGGTGACCTCGACACCCTGGACCTCGACGACGTGGCCCGCCACATCGCGGCGGTCGTCGGCCGGCAGAGCGCCGACACCGCCACCGTCATCGGCTACGGCCCGCCCGAGCGGGTCACCCCTGCCGTCGACGCGGTCCGGACCGAACTCGCGCGGGCGGGCCTGCGCGTCCTCGACGCGCTGCGGGTCACCGGATCGCGGTACTGGTCGTACCTCTGCGACGATCCGCACTGCTGCCCGCCGGAGGGGAAGGCGTTCGACCCCTCCACCAGTCGGGTCGCCGCGGCGGCCACCTTCGCGGGCCAGGTCGCGCTCCCCGACCGGGCCGCCCTGGTCCGGCTGCTCGATCCCGTGGTCGGCGCCGCCCGCGAGGCGATGCGGCTGGCGACCGTTCGCGCCGACCAGAGCCTCACCCGGCTGCTGGCCGCCGCGCCGACGGAACCGCGGCGGGCCCGCGAACTGCGTACCGCCGGCGAGTCGGCGGTACGGGTGGCGCACGACCGCCACCGGCGCGCGGATCGGCTCATTGACGACGAGGTCGCCTGGCTGAGCCTCCTCCTCGACCACATTCCCGTGCGGGACCACGCCTGGCGGCGCACCGGCCCCGAGGACTGGCAACAGTCACTCTGGGGCGACCTGGTGCGTCGGGCCGAGCCCGGCCTGGTGGCCGCGCCCGCGAGCCTGCTCGCCTTCTCGGCCTGGCGCGCCGGGCAGGGTGCGCTGGCCGCGGTCGCGATCGAGCGCGCGCTGAGCGACCGGCCGGGCTACTCGATGGCGCTGCTGCTGGAGGACGTGCTGCGCAACGGTGTGCAACCCTCCACGGTGGAGGCATGGCCCCGGGTCCGGCGCCCGGGCGCCCGCCGGGGTGCCTCCGGCCGGCCGCCCGGCGGCGAGGCCCGAGCCAGGGCGGACGCTGACCGGTCGCGCACGCGGGCCCGCCCGTCCGGTGGCGAGCCGACCCGCCGCGCCCGGCGACCCCGGCGGCCGGTCCGGTGAGGACCGGAGGCGCGGTCGGCGCGGCGCCGCGCGGTTGGGCAGGGCGGTCGGCCGCGCCGGGGCGGACGGGCGGAACCTCAGACGTCGACCCGGGAACCGCCGGTGTAGACGTTCATGGTGCTGCCGCGCAGGAAGCCGACCAGGGTCATGCCGGCCTCGGTCGCCAGGTCGATGGCGAGCGTGCTCGGCGCGGAGACCGCGGCGAGCAGCGGTACCCCGGCCATCCACGCCTTCTGCGTCAGCTCGAAGCTGGCCCGCCCGGAGACCAGCAGGACGTGGCCGCTCAGCGGAAGCCGGCGCTGGCGTACCGCCCAGCCGATCACCTTGTCCACGGCGTTGTGCCGGCCGACGTCCTCGCGCAGCACCACCAGGTTCCCCTCGGCGTCGAAGAGCCCGGCGGCGTGCAGCCCGCCGGTCTTCTCGAACTCCCGTTGCGCGGCGCGGAGCCGGTCGGGCAGGGCCGCGAGGGTGGTCGCCGGCACGCAGAGCGGGTCGCCGGCCACGTCGAACCGGGACCGGGTACGAATCGCGTCGATGCTCGCCTTGCCGCAGACCCCGCACGAGCTGGTGGTGTAGAAGTTCCGGGTCGGGTCGGTCTCCGGCGCCGGCACGCCGGGGGAGAGCACCACGTCCACCACGTTGTACGTGTTCGGCATGTCGGTACCGGCGCAGAGCTGTGCGGTGGCCACGTCGTCGGCGGAGCGGATCAGCCCTTCGGTCAGCAGGAAACCCATCGCCAGGTCGAGGTCGTCGCCGGGCGTACGCATCGTCACGGCGAGTGGTGCCCGGCGTCCCGGCCCGGCCGGACCGACCCGGATCTCGAACGGCTCCTCGGCCGAGAGGCTGTCCGGCCGGCGTACCGACACCCTGCCACCGGCGGACTCGGCCGCCAGGTCGATTCGCAAGACCGTACGCCGGTCAGTAACCCGTCCCATGCCGCCATACTGCCTCGCGCGAGTCGTCCCCCGCACGGCTACCGTGGCCGGATGGAGGCATTCGCTGCGGTGGTGCTCACCGGGGGCGGCGCCCGACGGATGGGCGGCATCGACAAACCGGCCGTGCCGGTCGGCGGCCAGCCAATGCGCGACCGGGTGCTCGACGCCGTCTCCGGCGCGTCGGCGCGGATCGTCGTGGGGCCGGCGACGGGCCTGCCACCGGACGTCCGGCACACCCGGGAGGACCCGCCGGGCGGCGGTCCGGTCGCGGCGACGGAGGCCGGGCTGGCGCTGCTCGATCCCGACCCGCCGACCACCGTCCTGCTCGCCGCGGACCTGCCGCTGCTCACCGCCGAGGCGGTACGGTCCCTGGTCGAGCACGTCTCCGGCGCGGCCGTAGACGGGGCGGTGTACCTGGACGACGGTGGACGCCGGCAGTTGCTCTGCGGCGCGTGGCGTACGGCGGCGCTGCGGGCCGCGCTGGCCCGGGTACGCGCCGGGCGGGGCGGCACGCTGGCGGGCGCGTCCATCCGGGGGCTGGTCGCCGACCTGACGGTGGCCGAGCTGTCGTGGACCCGATCCGGGCCGCCGCCGTGGTGGGACTGCGACACTGACGACGACGTACGCCGCGCGGAAGAGTGGATTCGATGAACGCGATGGACCAGTGGGTGACCGCCGCCTGCGCCGAACTCGGGGTGCCCGCGTCACAGGTGCGGGTGCCGGTGGTGCTGGATCTCGCGCGTGACGTGGCGCACCACGTCCTGCGCCCGGGCGCGCCGGTGACCGCGTACCTCCTGGGACTCGCGGTCGGGCGGGGCGCCGATCCGGAGACGGCCGCGGCCCGGCTCGCGGAGCTGGCCAAGAACTGGCCGGCCGCGGGGAATCCGGTCGAACCGGCCTGATTCCGGCGAGGCGTACGCGGCACTACGGCCACTCGCCCGCACGGCCGTACGCGTCGCCGGCCCTGACTGTCCGATCGGGGTCCGCGCTATCCCCTCCCTCCGATGCGCTGGATAGGGTGTGTGCCTGACGGACGGAGGGGATCATGAGGGCGGACCACACCCCGGTGACCGAGGACGACGTGACCGGCGACACGCCGGACCCGATCCTGCTCGACGAGTCGACCACCGCCGATCTCCAGGCGAAGGTGACCGAGGCGTGGCAGGAGTTCGCCCGCGCGCTGGCCGGTTGCCTCCGTACCCTTCCCGTCGGCGCGCAGATCGCGCTCACGCTCGACCCCACCGCCTCCGGCACGGACGACGCCATCTACTCGGTCAGCCTGGAGATCGGCGACGCCGGTGCGGTCCGGGCTCGCGCGGTCGGCAACGCGGTGCTGCCGCAGGGCTTCCGGCTCAACCGCGCCGCCGTCGCCGACATGGTCGCGCTCGGCTGGTCCCCGCCTGGCGTGGTGGAGGGCTCGGGGGAGCACTTCGGGCTGCGCGGTACGACCGCGGAGGCGAGCCGGCTCGCGAGCATCGTCTCCCGCACCCTCCGGGACGTGTACGGCGCGCCGCACCCCGCGTTCCTGGTCTACTCGGCGCAGGACGTCGACGGCGAACCCGTACCGGTCGAGCCGCTCGGCACCGCCCGGCCCGAGCCGGTCGCCGACGAGGACCTGGCGCTCGATCTCGAAGAGCTGACCACCACGCGGGCCGAGCAGGGCGGCGAGCCGGCGATTCCCCTGGAGGAGCAGGTCCGTACCGTCGTGTCGGCGATGCTGAAGTCGGACACGGAGCAGCTCCAGGTCGACTCCGACGGTGACATCAACATCCGCGCCGGTTCGGCCATGGTCTTCGTCCGGGTGCGGGACAATCCCCCGCTGGTGGACGTCTTCTCCCCGATCCTCACCGAGGTGGAGCCGACCGAGCAGCTGTACGTCAAGCTCTCCGAGCTGACCAACCGGATGCCGATCGGCCGGCTCTACTGCACCAACGACACCGTCTGGGCGTCGATCCCGGTCTTCGGGCGCAACTTCCAGCCGACCCACCTGATGCTCGCCGTCCAGGTGATGACCGGGCTCGCCGACGAACTGGACGACCGGCTGCACGGGGAGTTCGGCGGCAAGCGGTTCTTCGGCGAGGGCGACCGGCCGAGCCAGCGCGACTCCGGCGAGCACCGCACCGGCATGTACCTCTGACGTCGCGAGAACCGGAAGACCCCCGACCACGTACGGCCGGGGGTCTTCCTGATTGATGCCTCAGCAGCCCTTGGCCGCGCCCGAGTAGCGGCCGTCGATGGAGATCGGCTTCAGGAACGTGATGTCAGAGAAGGACCCCCAGCTGACGTAGGAAGTGCGTGGGCTGACGGTGTTGCAGGGAACGGACGACACGAGGACAGCCGTGCCCTTGAAGTTGCGGAAGTCCTTCTCCGGTGGGAAGAGACCGCGATGAGCGGGCAGCGTCGTCTTCGAGTCCGCCCAGGCCAGCTTGCTGGTGAGGCGGATGTTGTGGCGCTGGGTGCACTTCACGGAGGTGCGCGCGTACAGCCGGTTCTGCGACACGAACGGCTTCGAAACGGTGACCTTGCAGTCCTTGGCGGTCGGGCCGGCGGCGCTCGCCTGGGTACCGGCCGCGGCCGTACCGGCCATCGCCTCACTGTCGGCGTCGTGCGTCACCGACTCGACGGTGAGCGTCGGGCCGCTGGTGGTGTGGTTGGATCCGGCGCTGGCCAGATTGGCGGTACCGACTATCACCAGACCAAGAGCCGCTGCCGCGGTGAGCAGCGGCAACACCTTGTTCTTCAGAACGGATCGCATGTGTGGCTCCAGAATTGATGGGGCGGGAGAATGGAAGGCGGCGAGTAGGGGCCCCGGGGTTTCGCCGGCGATGACAGCTCAGCGCGTCACTGGGCGTATCGGCAATGGCACTCGTCGTACGGGACAATCCCGTACCGGCGGCCCGGACCGCCCTGTCCTGCCCCGCCCCCGATCCGAGCCCGCCGGGACTGTCCCGGCTCGACAGGGACATTCACCCAGACTGTTTCGGCTTTGCGGCGACATCCGCCGAGGTTGCCTCGGTTCCGCCCGGACGGGACGGCCGGATGCCGCGACGCGGTGTCGGCACAAGTCCGGTGCCGTCGCTTGCCGGAGGGGTGGTCGTGCGTCGAGCCGGTCCGGTGACGGGCGCCCGGGCCGGTCCGTGGTTCCCCGTCCGAGCTGACGCGGTGCGAGACCAGCCCTGATGGCACAGTTCGCGGGCGTTGTCTATCCCGATTTGCGGCGTTGCGTACGCGGATGACTCCGATGCATGCTCTTCGTGTTCAATTCGTCACCGCTTGTTGCGCGGGGCGGTGGCCTGGACGAGACCGTGCGCGAACCGGGAGGTTTCTGTGATCAACAACCGCTCGCCCCACCCGAAGCCCTCCCGCTCGCAGCAGCTCGACCCCGGCGCCGACGTCCTCGCCGTGCTCGACGGTGCCGACGTCTCCGAGCCGGTACGCGCGGCCGTCGAACACGCGCTGAACGCGCCACCGGCACCGAACCCGAGACCGACGCACCGGTCCTGGCCGGAGACGGACGCGCTCGTGCCGTACACGCTCCACCTGACCTTTCCCGCCACCGACCTGGACGACGCGCGGTCGCACGCGATCACGTACGTCGAGGGGCTGAGCCTGCTCCGGCCCGAGCTGGGCATCCATCCGCCGTCGCTGTCCCGGGCCGACTCCTGGAGCCAGCACGAGCCGCTCTACTGCGGGGCCGTCGGCCCGGACGCCGAGATCTGCGCGGACGTACGCAACCACCCGGGCTTCCACCGGGCCGCCGGGCTGGGTGGGCTCTGCTGGGGCGGCGGGGTCGACTACTGACCCTGCCCGACCCGACTCGGCCGAACCCAACCCCGGCCCGACCTGACCCGACCTGACCTGACCCGACCCGACCTGACCCGACCCGGCCTGACCTGACCTGACCCGACCGGCCCGGGCGGTGAGGGGGCGGAGGGTGGGGCCCAGAACCCCGAGACCGGGCCCCACCCTCCAGGGAGGAGGAGTCACGTCATGGCGAGCCAGCTCAGCGTGCGCATCCCCGCGACGCTGGTGGCCTTGAGCCCGGCCGCCGACAGGGTCCAGAGGACCCCGTCGACGACCAGGGAACGTCGGATCCCGCCGCCGCCGGGTCCGCCCGTTCCGGTGACACCCTCCGCGTGGTCGATCACGCCGACCTCGGTGAAGCCGCGGTCGTCGACCCGCAACACCCGGGCCGCGGGCTCCACCGCCGCGGGTTTCGCCGACCCGGGGCGACCGGCGAACGTCGTCATGCCGCTGACCGGTACGACCAGCAGTCGGTCGGCGGGCCAGTAGAGGAAGGCGTGCGGGTCGTGCTCGGCCTCCGAGTGGTCGCCCGGCACGTGGTACTGGGCCAGCCGGGCCGGCTTCGCCGGGTCGCGGACGTCGAAGAGGGATACCTGGGTCCCCTGGGTCCGCCCCCGCGCGTCCGCCTCCTGCCCGATCCCGATCAACCGGCCCTCCGCCGCCGGGTGCAGGTACGCCGAGTACCCGTTCACCTTCAACTCGCCGACCAGCCTCGGCGCGGCGGGGTCGCGCAGGTCGAGCGTGTAGAGGGGATCCGTCTGCCGGAAGGTCACCACGTAGCCGGTGGCGCCGAGGAACCGTACGGCGTAGATCCGTTCGCCCCGGCCCAGGCCGGTGACCCGGCCGGTCTCGGTCAGCCGCCCGCCGGCGGCGCGCAGCACGTACACGGCGGAACTGGTCGCGGCGGCGTCCCCGCCGGTCTCGTCGCTGGTCGTGGCCACCCGCAGGTGACCGTCCCACTCCGAGAGCGCGTACTGGTTGATCAGGTGGCCGGGAACCTGGGCCGAGGTGACGTAGCGGGGGCGCCCGGCCCCGGCGACGTCGAACTGGTAGATCTCGGTGGCCGGCTCGCCGGCCGGTCCGCCGTCCGGCTGCCCGGGCCCGACCGCGCCGAACGGGCGCCTGCCCCACCAGCCCGGGTCGTTGGCCAGGTAGAGCCGCTCGCCGTTGCTGTAGACGGTCTCCCCGTCGGCGGCCACGGAGACCGGGTCGCCGTCGCCGAGCGTGGTGGCGCCGAGGTCGAAGCTGAGCAGGGTGACGACCGATCGCCCCGAGTACGTCGCGGGGCGGCTCAGCCGCTCGCAGCCCACCCGCCCGTTGGTGGTACGGCCCCCGGAGCTGACCTGATAACCGGGCAGCCAGGCGTCGATGGGGGCCTGGTCGATCGCCCGCCGCTCGGCCTCCGCGCGCTTTCCGGGCGTCGCGCGGTCGTCGTCCGGAACGTCCAGCCGGAGCGCGGAGCGGACGACCACGCGTACGGTGGCGCCGGACTGGCGTGCGTCCAGGAGGGCGGCGTCGATCCGGTACGTGCCGACCAGCGTCGGCTTGCCGGTCAGGTCCACCAGCAGCAGGCGGGGCCCGCCGGGTTCGCCCGGTGCCGGGCGCGACCCGGCCGGTCGCGGAAGGACGGGTGTCACGCCCGTGGCGCCGCCCATCAGCACCAGGGCCCGGTCGCCGTGCAGGAGCAGGTTCGCCGCGCCGAAGCGGTACGGGTCGCCCGCGCCCTGAGCGAGGTCGAGTTCGCCGGTGACCCGGCGGGTGGCCGGGTCGATCACCCGCAGCGTTCCCGAGCCGACGGTGACGATCCGGCGGCCGTCGGTCTTGATCAGGTCGGGCTCGTCCGCGCCGGGCTCGTGCGTGTTGGTTCCCGAGTAACCGGGTGCCGCGGCCCCGGCGGCCGGCGCCCCGACGGCCCGCCGGTCGTCCCGGGTGCCCGGCCGGGCCGCGTCGGCCGGCACGACCTCCTCGATCTCGGAGACCGAGGCCTTGGCCGCCGCCCGCAGCCCGGCCAGCGCCTCGTCGCACGAGTCGAACGCGACGAGCTGAAGGCGCCCGACGGGTGGGGCCGGGTCCCGGCGCGGTGCCGGCTGGCTCGTACACCCGGCGAGCAGGACGAGCGCCGCGGCGGCACCGGCGGAGCGGGGGCCACACCTGGGGGTCATGCACCGTCTGACGCCTCGGTCCGCTCGCCGGTTCCCCCGTACCGAACGAATCGGTGAATCGGCCCATATGAACCGCCGAGCCGCCGCTCGCCCGAACGGTGGAGCCGCGGCGTCGTGGTCGGGCGTCGCGGGGCAGCACGGTCGGGCGTCGCGGTGGGGACGCCACGGCCCCGGCGTCGCGGTGCGACGCCGGGGGTCAGCTCGGCGCGGGTACGACGGTCGGGGCGTCGACCAGCCGGGAGAGCACGATCATGCTGCGGGTGGAGGTGACGAACGGTTCGGCGCGGAGCCGTTCGAGCGCCTGCTCCAGATGGGCGATGTCGGCGGCCCGCAGGTGCACCAGGGCGTCCGCCTCGCCGGAGACCGTGTAGGCGCCGACCACCTCCGGGTGCCGCCGGGCGGCCGCGGAGATCTGCACGGGCGTGGTCCGGCCGGTGCAGAAGAGCTCCACGAAGGCTTCGGTGTTCCAGCCCACCGCCGCCGGGTCGACGACGGTGGTGAATCCCTTGATGACCCCGGCCGCGCGGAGCCGGTCGACCCGTCGCTTGACCGCCGGTGCGGAGAGGGAGACCCGCGCACCGATCTCCGCGTACGAAGCGCGCGCATCGACGACCAACGACGCAATGATTCGCTGATCTACGGCATCAATCTGCAACGTTCTGCCTCTCGCAAGCAATAGTTCCGGCTGTCGACGACGATTTACCGTACCTACCCTTGGTGTCCGTGAACCAGCATCGTTCGCCGCGAAAGCGGACATATCTCATGTGCCCGCCGGAGCACTTCGACGTGGCGTACGCGATCAACCCGTGGATGGACACCGACACGCCGGTCGACACCGAGATCGCGGTGAAGCAGTGGGAGCGACTGCGCGAGACCCTGGTGGAGCTCGGGCACACCGTGCACGTACTGGCGCCGGAGCCCGGCCTGCCGGACATGGTCTTCGCCGCCAACGGCGCCTTCGTGGTGGACGGCACGGCGTACGGGGCGCGCTTCAAGCACCAGCAGCGCGCGGCCGAGGCGGCGGCACATCACGCGTTCTACGAGGCGAACGGCTGGTCGTTCGTGGCACCGGCCGAGACCAACGAGGGCGAGGGGGACTTCGCCTACCTGCCCGAGGCGCACGGCGGCATCGTCCTCGCGGGGTACGGGTTCCGCACCGAGCCGACCGCGCACGCCGAGGCGCAGGAGGTGTTGGGCCGTCCGGTGGTGTCCCTGCGCCTGGTCGACCCGCGCTTCTACCACCTGGACACCGCGCTGGCCGCGCTCGACGACCGTACGGTGACCTACTACCCGAACGCCTTCTCGGTCGGGGCGCAGCGGGTCCTCGCCCAGCTCTTCCCGGACGCGGTGCTGGCCGACGAGGTCGACGCGCTCGCCTTCGGGCTGAACCTGGTCAGTGACGGCCGGCACGTCGTGCTGAACAGCGAGGCGACGGCGATGGCGGACCGGGTCGCCGCCGCCGGCTACACCCCGGTGCCGGTCGAGCTGTCGGAGCTCAAGAAGGGCGGCGGCAGCGTCAAGTGCTGCGTGGCCGAGCTGCGCCCCTAGCCCCCGCGCGAGGCGCGCCGCCCCGCCCGGTCACGCCCGGGTACGGGCGCCCGGGCCGCGACCCGGCGCCCGGGCGGGCTCAGCCGAGCGTGGACAGCTCGCGGATCAGCACGTTCGAGAGGACCTGGCCGTCCAACTGGGCCCGGCGCAGGTACCACTTCTGCTGCGGCGTACGGGACTGGTTGAACTGCCACGGTCCGCGCGGGCTGTCGATCTGACCCACCTTGCCGAGGGCCAGGTTGAGCTGCTGCGGGGTCGGCCGGGCGCCGGCTAGCCGGATCGCCTTGTCGAGCACCTGCGCGGCGTCGTACGAGGCCATGGCGTACGTGGTCGGCGGCGTGCCGTGCGCCTTGCGGTATGCCGAGGAGAACTGGCGGTTGGCCGCGTTGTTCAGGTCGCCGGAGTAGTTCAGCGAGGTCAGGATGCCGTCGGCCTCCTGGGGCTTCAGCTGGGACAGCACCGTGCCCTCGGTGAGGAAGCCCGGGCCGTAGACCTGCTTGCGGTAGCCCGAGGCGTAGAGCTGCTTGAGGAAGACCACCGCGGCGGTGTCGCTGTGCGAGCTGAAGACCGCGTCCGGGTTGAGCCCCATCAGCTGGTTGACGTTGTTCGCGTACGCGCTCTTGCCGGGGTTGCTGTCCCCGCTGGTCCAGATGATCGTGCTGGAGAGGCGCTTGTCGGAGGGGCCGAAACTGGTCCGGAAGCCCTCCACGACGTCGCGGCTGATGTCGGTCTGCGGCGCGATGATCACGACCTTGCCGTTGCGCGGCACCCGGCTCGCCACGTACGGACCGAGGGCCTGGCCGGACTCGCCGTTGACGTACGAGGTGCGCCAGATGTAGACGACGCTCTGCAGGGCCGACGGCGAGGCGTTGGAGCCGATCAGGGGCACCCGGGCCTGCTCGACCGCCTCGCGGATGCCGGTCATGACGGCCGAGTTCGCCACCCCGGTGAGCGCGAGCACGTTCTGCTTGAGCAGGCCGTCCAGCGCCGCCTTGCCGGACTGGGCGGTCTCGCCCTCGTCCGCGATGACCAGGTTGACCGGGTGGCCGCCGAGGCGCTGGTCGTTCAGTTCGAGGTAGAACTGGAAGCCGTTGACGATCTCCTCGCCGATCGGCTTGTAGCTGCCGGTCTGCGGCGCGATCATCCCGATCCGGACGGGATCGTCGCTGAGCACCTCGGCCGAGGTCGAGTCCGGATCGGTGCCGCAGGCGGCGGCGAGTCCGGTCGTGCCCAGCGCGGCCAGGAGCTTCAGCGCCTGACGGCGGTCCATCTGCGACAACGATCTTCCTCTCCAGGTCGGGCGGCGGGGTCGCGGCCCATCCGGCGTTCTACCCGCTGCCCGACCTCGCGTCAATCCGGCCACTCACCCGACCAGCGACTCTAACCCGGCCACCACCTGCGGCCACGCGGGCGACCAGGGGTCGATCAGCCCGAAATGCTCGCATTCGGGGAGTTCCACCAGCGAGACCGGGGCGCCGGCCGCGGCCGCCACCTCGACGTACCGACGCCCGATCCGCACCGGTACCTGCTGGTCCAGCGTGCCGTGCAGCACGACGGTGGGCGTACCCAGCGCCGGCGCGCGTACCGGGTCGGCCGCCGCGTACCGCTCCGGGAACCGGTCCGGACCGCCCCCGAGCAGCGCCGCCACCGCGCCGTCGTCCAGGTCCAGCCGGTACGCCTCGCCCAGGTCGGCGACCGGCGCCAGGGCGAGCACGGCGCGCACCGCGGCGGGACGCGCGGCGGCGCAGTGCAGCGCGAGGTGCCCGCCGGCCGAGTGCCCGAGCAGGATCGGCGGACCGGGCGCGTACCCGGCACCGGGCCGGGCCGCCGCGACGAGCGCCGGCAGGGCGGCCACCCCGTCGCGCACGTCGGCGAGCGTGCCGGGCCAGCCGCCGCCGGGCTGCCCGGTACGCCGGTACTCCAGCTGCGCCACCGGATAGCCGCGCGCGGCGAGGTCGGCGGCGAGCGGACCGGTGTGGGTACGGTCGTACTCGGCCCGCCAGAAGCCGCCGTGCACCACCACGACCAGCGGCCGGGGCGCGCCCGGCACCGGCGCGGGCAGCCGGAGGTCGGCGAGCTGTTCCGGGGCGTCGCCGTAGCGGACCGTGAGGTCGGGCGGGGGCGCGGGCCGGCTGAGCACCGCCCGGGGGTCGGGGACCATGTGACGACGGTATCGGCGTCCCGGCGAGCGCCCCGGACCCGGCCTGAGCGAAGATGAGGAGCATGACCGAAACCCCACGTAGCCAGGACGAGAAGGCGGAGCAGGGCCGCACCGAGGCGGGTCGCTCCGGCACGGTGGTCGTGATGGGTCCGGACGGCCGCCCGATCGGCACCATGCAGGCCGACGGCGAGGCGCACGGCGAGGACCCGAGCCGGCTGATCGAGCAGCCGGCGAAGGTGATGCGGATCGGCAGCATGATCAAGCAGCTGCTGGAGGAGGTGAAGGCCGCGCCGCTGGACGAGGTCAGCCGCGCCCGCCTGCGCGACATCCACCAGCGCTCCATCGCCGAGCTGGAGGACGGTCTCGCCCCGGAGCTGCGCGAGGAGCTGGAGCGGATCTCGCTGCCCTTCACCGAGGGGAGCACCCCGAGCGAGAGCGAGCTGCGCATCGCGCAGGCGCAGCTGGTGGGCTGGCTGGAGGGCCTCTTCCACGGGATCCAGGCGGCGCTGGTGGCGCAGCAGATGGCCGCCCGCCTCCAGCTGGAGCAGATGCGCTCCGGTGGGCGTCCCGCCCTGCCGACCGGCCCGGGCGGCGCGATGATCCCCGGCATGCCGGGTGGCCAGCCCGGCGAGGCCAGCACCGGCCAGTACCTCTGACGCCCCCGGGCGCGGGGCCGCCTACCGGACCCACGCCGCCTCGCAGCTCGTCGGACCCGCGCCGCCGGGCGCCGGACGCGCCGCCCGCCGGGCCCGCGCCGGCCCGGCAGCGCCGGGGCGCACGGCTACTCCGGCGGAAGGATCTTGTCCAGGTACGCGGCCACGCCGTCCTCCTCGTTGCTCCCGGTGACCTCGTCCGCGATCTCCAGCACCGTCCGGTGCGCGTTCGCGACCGCGACGGCCTGACCGGCCCAGGTGAGCATCGGCAGGTCGTTGGGCATGTCGCCGAAGGCGACCACCTCGTCGGAGGTCACGCCGTAGCGGGAGCAGAGCCAGGCCAGCCCGGCGGCCTTGGTCACCCCGGCGGCCGAGATCTCCACCAGCCCCGAGTACGACGAGTGGGTCGCCTCGGCGAGCCCCGCCAGCGCAGCCGTCACCAGTTGCACGAACGCGTCCGGGTCCTGCCGTCCCGCCCGCGCCAGCAGCTTCACCGCGGGCGCGCTCAGCAGCTCCTCCGGTGTCTCGATCGCGCGGATGGCGTCGTGCCGGTGGTCCCAGTAGACCGGGTAGTCGGCCTCGTGCCGCATCTGGCGGCCGTCGGTCACCTCCACCGCGAGGCTGACCCCGGGAATCTCCGCGCGCAGCCGCCGGACCACCTCGGCCAGCAGCTCCGGGGCGAGCGGGTCGGCGCGCAGTACGGCGTCCTCGGTCGGGTCGTAGACCACCGCCCCGTTGGCGCAGACCGCCGGTACAGCCAGTTCGAGCTGCTCGTACACGTTCGCCAGCCAGCGGATCGGTCGACCGGTGACGAAGACCACGAAACGGTCCGCCGCGGCCAGCCGGGCCAGGGTGGCCGCCGTCCGGGGACTGACCGACCGGTCCGGTCGTAGCAGGGTTCCGTCCAGGTCGGTGGCGATCAGCCGCGGCGGTTGCCCCATCAACGAGACAGTAGCCTATCGAGGTAGACCGCTACCCCGTCGTCGTCGTTGCGGAGCGTCACCTCGTCGGCCGCGCGCCGGACCGTCGGGTGCGCGTTGGAGACGGCCACCCGCCCCCAGCCGGCCCACTCGAACATGGGCAGGTCGTTGGGCATGTCGCCGAAGACCAGGACGTCGTCCGGGTCGACCCCGAGCGCCTGCGCCACCACGGCCAGCCCGCTCGCCTTGTCCACCCCCGGCGGGGTGATCTCGACGAAGCCGAGTCCCGCCTGGGTCAGCGTCGCGACGTCGGCGGGGATCAGCCGGCGCCCGACGGCGAGCAGGGTGTCCACGTCGTGGTCGGCGGTACGGGCGAATCCCTTGATCACGTCGCTCGCGACGCAGTCCGCCCGGCTGCGCGCCTCGAACCGGTCCGGGTACGGCCAGCTCGGGTCGAAGTCGCCCCAGAGTGGGGCGTCGTGCGAGTCCATCGCCTCGACCATCACGGTCAGCGGCCCGACCTCGGCCTCCAGCGTGCTCAGCACGTGGGCCAGCACCGGCCCGGGCAGCCGCTCCTCGCGCAGTACCACCGGACCGGCCGGGTCGCTCTGGTCCACCACCCAGCCGCCGCCGGCCATCACCAGGAAGTCGGCGGCCCGGATGTCGTTGCGGGTCAGCTCGGTCAGGCGGGGTCCCCGGCCGGTCGCGCCGACCACCGGTATCCCGGCGGCGCGCACCCGGTCGAGGACCTCGTGGGTGTACGCCGAGACGGTGTTGTCCGTGCGGACCAGCGTGCCGTCCAGGTCGGTGGCGATGAGCTTGGGCAGTCCGGGGCGGGGCATTTCTCCTCCTCTGCCCGCCATCGCCGAGCCGTCGGACGCCTTCCGGGCCGACCGCGGTGCCATGGGCCACGGCCGCTAGCTCACGACGGCGGGCAGCAAACGTACCTCGCGCTCCGCGACCGATCCATGACTTTTGCGGTAATCGACCGTGAACCGGGTAGGGCGTGTTCCGGTACGGCGCGCTTTCGGCGGGCCGTACCGGAACAGCCTCCGGTCAGCGAGGTTCGAGCAGGTCGCGGCCGCCCAGGTAGGGCTGGAGCGCCTTGGGAACTCGTACCGATCCGTCCGGTTGCTGGTGGTTCTCCAGGATCGGTACGAGCCAACGGGTGGTGGCCAGCGTGCCGTTCAGCGTGGCCGCCGTCTGCGGCTTGCCGTTCTCGTCCCGGTACCGGATGTTGAGCCGGCGCGCCTGGAACGTGGTGCAGTTCGAGGTCGAGGTGACCTCGCGGTACCGCCCCTGCGACGGTACCCACGCCTCGCAGTCGTACTTGCGGGCCGCGCTCGTACCGAGGTCGCCGGCGGCGGTGTCGATCACCCGGTACGGCACCTCGACCTTCGCCAGCATCTCCTCCTCCCAGGCGAGCAGCCGCAGGTGCTCGTCCCGCGCCTCCTCCGGCCGGCAGTAGGAGAACATCTCGACCTTGTCGAACTGGTGCACCCGCATGATCCCGCGGACGTCCTTGCCGTACGAGCCGGCCTCCCGGCGGAAGCAGGACGACCAGCCCGCGTAGCGCAGCGGCCCGTCCAGCGGGAGGATCTCGCCCGAGTGGTACGCCGCCAGCGGTACCTCGCTCGTGCCCACCAGGAAGAGGTCGTCGGCCTCCAGGCGGTAGACCTCGCTCGCGTGCTCGCCGAGGAAGCCCGTGCCCTCCATCGACTCGGGCTTGACCAGCACCGGCGTGATCACCGGGGTGATGCCGTACTCCACCGCCTGGGCGATCGCGAGCTGGAGCAGCCCGAGCTGCAGCTGCGCGCCGACGCCCGTGAGGTAGTAGAACCGGCTGCCCGAGACCTTGGCGCCGCGCTCGACGTCGATGGCGCCCAGTCGCTCGCCCAGCTCCTGATGGTCGCGCGGGTTCTCGATCGCCGGCTTGGTGCCCACCTCGCGGAGCACGACGTAGTCGTCCTCGCCGCCGGCCGGGGCGCCCTCCTCGACCAGGTTCGGCAGGGCGAGCTGCGCGCGGCGCAGCGCCTGGTCGGCCTCGCCGGCGGCGGCCTCGGCCGCCTTCACCTCCGCCGACAGCTCTCGGGTACGGCTCAGCAGCGCGGCCTTCTCGTCCCCGGTGGCCTTCGGCATCTGCTTGCCGAGCTGCTTCTGCTCGGCCCGCAGCGCCTCGAACCGCGAGACCGCCGCCCGGCGGGCCTCGTCGGCGCGCAGGACGTCGTCGACGACGGACTCGGACGCGCCGCGGGCGCGCTGGCTGGCACGGACGAGTTCCGGTTCATCGCGGATCAGACGCAGGTCAATCACGGCAACCGAGCCTACCCGGCGGTTCGCGCGGGCCGCACCGCGATATCGGTCCCCGTCGTCCCCGCCACCGGCGGCGTCAGCGCAGGTCCTGGTCGGGGCGGGCGAAGGGCGCGGTCGGCGCGACCGTCAGGTCGGCCGGCAGCGCGGAGTCGGACTCGGGTTCGTCCCGGCGGCGCCGGCGCCACGGCCAGCCGGCCTCGCCGGCCGGCTCGTCGCCCGGCCCCGGCCCGCCCGCCCCCGGCCCGCCCGCCCCCGGCCCGGCCGCCCCCGGCCCGTCCGCTCCCGGACCGCCCGCTCCCGGACCGCCCGCCTCGGCCGGGCCCGCGCCGGACCGTCCCGGCAGGCGCCGGGCGAGGTGGAGCGCCAGCCCGAGCAGCGCGGTGGCGGCGAACGCCGCCACCAGGCCGCGGCCGTACTCGACCTGGAGCCGGTCGGCCGGGGGGAAGAAGAGCTGCCGGCTGGCCGTGCGGGTCAGCGAGGAGCCGGCGGCGAAGAGGACGCCGAACAGGACCCCGGCGATGGCCAGGCCGGCCACCCGGGCGTTCTGCCGTACCCCGGCGGTGGTGCCGGCCAGCGCGAGCGCCAGGCAGGCCACCAGCCCGAAGAGTCCGAACAGGTACGTGAGCCCGAAGCCGCCCACCTCGGCCACCCCGGCCGGTACCCGTACCGTCGTTTCGCCGTCGCCGCTCGGGTCGGCGACCCGGCTGACCGTCCACTCGCCCACCAGCGACGCGAAGGCGGCCACCGCGCCCAGCCCGCCCACCAGCGGGGCGAGTCGGCGGTCCCGCAGCAGCCCGGCGAGCGGCCGGGACCGGGGCCCGGCGGGCTCGCCGCCGCCCCACTCCACTATCGCCGGCGCGGTGGCCCCGCCGGTCGGGGGCGGCACGGGCGTCTCCGGGTCCTGGGGCGCCGGGTCGGCCGAATGGTTGTCCTGTCGGGGGATGGGGCGATCCTGCGACATCGGCCAGCCCTTCCGCCTGGGTCATCCCTCCGCATCATGACACAGGCGTGCGGCTGGTCACCCGTGTGCTTTCCCGGTGCGTCGCATTCGCGGCCGGCTTTCGGCTAGCGTCATCCGCATGCCTATCCGCACCGCATCCGCCCTCTGGCAGGGCAATCTGACCGAAGGTTCCGGCACCGTCCGTACCGGTAAGGGCGGCCTCGCCGGCAACTACTCCTTCAAGTCGCGCTTCGAGGAGGGCGAGGGGACCAACCCGGAGGAGCTCATCGCCGCGGCCCACGCGGGCTGCTTCTCGATGGCCTTCTCCAAGGCGCTCGCCGACGCCGGCTACACGGGCACCAGCGTGGACACCACGGCCAAGGTGCACCTGGACAAGACCGACGCCGGATTCACCGTCACCCGGATCGACCTGGAGACCGTCGGTGCCGTCCCCGGCATCGACGAGGCCGAGTTCAAGAAGCTGGCCGAGGCGGCCAAGGAGAACTGCCCGATCTCGCGCCTGCTCGCGCCCGGCGCGCAGATCAGCCTCTCCGCCACCCTCTCGTCCTGATCCAGATCCTCGCGGACTGATCCGACCGGCGAAGATCACCGTGGTCGCGGGCGGGAACGGCCCGATCCCCGCCGTACGCCTCGATCACGGTGATCCCCCGTCGGCGCGCCGCCCGGCCGACACACCTCGGGCAGAATTGGTGACGTGCCAGTCGAGATGAGCCGCGAACGCTTCGAGGAGCTGGTTGGCGAGGCGCTCGATGAGGTGCCCGAGGACCTGCTCAAACTGATGAAAAACGTGGTCATCCTGGTCGAGGACGAGTCGCCGCCCGACGGGCCGGAGCTGCTCGGCCTCTACGAGGGGCACGCCCTGACCAGCCGGGGCTGGGACTACTCGGGCGTACTGCCGGACCGGATCACCATCTACCGCAATCCGATCCTGCGGATCTGCGAGGACGACGCGGACGTCGTCGACGAGGTGGCCGTCACGGTGGTGCACGAGATCGCCCACCACTTCGGCATCGACGACGAGCGGCTGCACGCGCTCGGCTGGGGCTGAACCGGTCTGGCCAGCCGGCACGTTGTGCTGGTTGCCTACGCTCGAACCCCCACCCGCCGAGAGGAATCGTCACATGCGCAGTGCCCTGTTCGCCGCCGAGAACCTGGAGAAGGAGTCCAACCAGCCCGGGATGCGGCTCCAGAACTCCAAGATGTTGAAGATCGAACTCAACGGCGAGGCGATGGCCCGCGTCGGCTCGATGGTCGCCTACCAGGGGCAGGTGCAGTTCCAGGCACTCGGCTCGGGCGGCCTCGGCAAGTTCCTCAAGCAGAAGCTCACCGGCGAGGGCGTGCCGCTGATGAAGCTGACCGGCCGGGGCGACGTCTTCCTGGCCGACCTCGCCTCCGACGTGCACCTGATCGACCTGGAGCCGGGCGACGCGCTCTCCATCAACGGCTCCAGCGTGCTCGCCTTCGACTCCACCCTGCAGTACGACATCAAGATGGTCGGCGGCGCCGGGATGATGTCCTCCTCCGGCCTGTTCAACTGCGTCTTCACCGGTCACGGCCGGATCGCCATCACCACCAAGGGCACCCCGGTCGTGCTCAACGTCGACGCGCCCACCTATGTCGACCCGCAGGCCGCCGTCTGCTGGTCGGCCAGCCTGCAGACCGGCTACCACCGGGCCGAGCAACTCGGTCTCGGTACGCTGCTCGGCCGGCGTACCGGGGAGGCGTTCACCATGAGCTTCGCCGGCCAGGGATTCGTGGTGGTCCAGCCCTCCGAGGAGCCGCCGGTGCAGGGCAGCGGCCAGCAGGGGCAGTCCGGCGGCGGCCTGCTCGGCGGCCTGCTCGACTAGCGGCGAGATCCGCGAGGCGCGCGGTGCGGCAAGATCCGCGAGACGTCGCCCTGGCGCGTGGTGCGCCGGCCCGTGTCGAGGCCGCCGGCCGGCCAGCTCGACACGGGCCCGGCACCCCTAGCTGATCTCGCCGGCGCGCAGCCGGGCCAGCCAGGCCGCCGCGTCGGCGTAGTCGACGTCGGAGAGCCCGGGCGGGGCGGGCACCGGCCGCTCGCCCACGGGCGCCCAGCGGTGCCGGGGGTAGGAGCCCAGGAAACGCACGTCGGCGCAGACCCGGTGCAGGCCCTGCAGCGCCTCGCCGAGGCGTACGTCCTCGACGTGTCCGGTGCAGTCGAGGAAGAAGACGTACCGGCCGAGCGCCTCCCCGGTCGGGCGGGACTCGATGCGGGTCAAATTGACCCCTCGTACGGCCAGCTCCATCAGCACGGCGAGCAGCGCGCCGACCCGGTCGTGCGCGATGTAGACGGCCAGCGACGTGACGTCGTCGCCGGTCGGCGGCGCCGGCGGTCCGGGGCGGGCGACGAGGACGAACCGGGTCACCGCGTCCGTGTGATCGGCGATCTTCTCGGCCAGTACCGTCAGCCGCTGCCGGGCCGCGCCGATCGGCGCGCAGATCGCGGCGTCGTGCTCGCCCCGGGCCGCAGCCGCCGCGGCGGCGCCGTTGGAGAGGACGTCGACGACGGTGGCGTCGGGCAGGTGCGAGCGCAGCCAGCCCCGGCACTGCGTCGAGGCCTGGGGATGGGCCGCCACCGTCCGTACCGCGTCGAGCCGCGTGCCGGCCGGCGCGGCGAGCACGAACTCGACCGGCAGGATGATCTCGCGGGTGATGACCAGCGGAGCCCCGTTGGCTATCTCGTCGAGGGTCACCCCGACGGCGCCTCCGATCGAGTTCTCCAGCGGCACCATCGCGGCGTCGGCGTCCCCGGTGCGGACCGCCTCCAGCGCCTCCGGCACGCTGCGGGCCGGGGTCCGACTGCCCCGCTCGGCGGCGGGGACGGCGCCCAGCGCCTGCTCGGCGAAGGTGCCCTCGGGGCCGAGGTAGACGTAGCGGGTGGGCGGTGTTCCGGGCATGCGGTCAGCCTACGCACCGAAGCCGGGCAGCGTTCCGGTCGTGCCCTCGGCGGCGGCGCAGGCGCGGGAGAGGATGCCGGGCGGCGCCTCCACCCGGACCGGGATGTTGCAGACGTCCGTACCGGCGGTGACCAGCTTGAGCGAGCCGGGCGACCCCTTCGAGACGACCTGGAGCGGATCGCGCTTCGGCACCTGGACGACCGTGTACTGCCATTCCTCGGCGCAGAGCGGGCCGGTGGAGACGCTCGCCTGGGCCTGCGCCGGGACGACGTCCGCGCGCCGGAGCAGCGCGATCACCTGTGCCGCGCTGGGCCTGCCCTGGCAGTCGGTGGCGATCTCGTCCGGGGCCGTGCTGGTCTGACCGGGCAGCGGGAAGGTCGGCGCGAGGGTGGGTACCGGGGCTGCCGTGGTGGGCGCCGAGGTCACCGACCGCGTCGCCGACGGGTGCGCCTGTGCCTCCCGGAGTTCGGGCGGGGTGCCGCACGCGGCCAGCAGCGGCACGCCGGCTAGCAGCAGGCCGGCGCCGAGGCGGGCCGCTGCGGTGGTCGAGCGAGGTGCGCGGAGCACGAGCCGGTCCTTGGCCTGAGAGGGCACCCGAGGTGCGGCTGGCGGGATCGTGCCCATGTTAGGGCGATATCGCGTTTTGGACCATCAGGTGGTGATGCGGTGCCCGGAGTGGGTCAGGGTGGCGAGGGCCTCGTCGAGGCGTACCGCGGGCACCAGGAGGTAGTCGGTGTCGTACGTGGAGAAGGCGACGATGTTCACCCGGGCGTCGGCCAGCGGCACCACCAGGGAGGCGAGGATCCCGGTCAGGGCGAGGTCGAGCGGCCCGACCACCTGTAGGCAGCGCCACGGCGTCTCCACCGTCGCCTCGCCGGGGACCCGGTCCGCGCGACAGATGATCGACACCTCGTCGGCCGTCCAGGTGACCGACATGACGCCGTTGTCGGCCGACGTACTCAGCAGGCCGGTGGGTACCGAGGATCCGGCCGGTAGCCGGCACACGGCGTATTCCTCCGGCAGCAGAGCGATGTCCAACATGAGGGCACCTTACGGTGGGCAGGGGCGTGTCCCAACTCCATAACGGTGCGGTGATCGCCACACCGCCGTCGCTCCGGCCTTGCCCGGCCCGGCCCCCGGCCCTCCGGTCGGGGTGGCCGCCGGTGTGCCCGCCGCCTCCGGTGCCCCCGCCGAGCGGCGGCGCGAGCCTCGGGGGAAGGTCAGACCGAGGAGAAGAAGGTCAGCGAACCGGCGACGACCCCGTGTACGAGAACGGGGGTGGCGATCGCGTCGACCGTGGCGTCGGGCTGGCCGGAGATCCGTGGCTGTACCCGCAGCAGGCCCCGGGCCAGGCGGCCCGAGCTGAGGGCCAGCAGCGGCGGGATCTTGTCAGTCTCCTGCTCGGTCAGCTCGGCTCGCGCCGCGGTGAAGTCCAGCAGGCGCAGCGCGCCGTCGAGCAGCGGCCGGTTGACCACCTCGCTCGGCGTGCCCAGCCCCAGCAGCGCGCAGCAGGAGGCGGAGACGGCGACGATGATCATGCGGAGGTCGATCAGCAGGCAGGGCTCGTCGGCCTCCGCCACGGTGGCGGACCACCGGGAGAAGCTGTCGGACTCAGGCTCGGATGTCGCGGCGCTGGGCTGCGGCACGAACGCTTCCGAGAGCGAGAGTTCGACGTGGGCCACCGCGCCTCCTATACACACCACCGGCTCACCCACGCTAGCCGGTTTCGACCGGAGCACCCACTCCCGCCGGGGCTCACACCGGCTGGCCAGGTGCTGCCCGCCGCCGCCCCGCGGGGGCGACGTGATGCCGTGGCGGGCATTGGACGTACGCCCCGTCGGGGTGGCGCCGGATGCTGACGTTACCGGTGGCCGGCCCGCTTGTCAGCGGCCGTTCGGCCTTCCTCGTACCAGCGGTAGTCGGCGGGCGACCGGTAGGGTGCGTTGAGCCAGGTAGAGGGCGACTGCGCCACCCGGGAAAGTTTTTCGGCGGTCGCCGCGCTGATCCGGCTGCCGCCCGCCACCAGGAGGCGGTCCAGCTCGCGGTGGGTCGCGACCAGACACTCCTTGGGCAGGCCGTAGACGCTGATCACCCCGGAGCCGACGAAGGTGAGGATCGGGGTGACGGGGATGTTCAGGCCGACCGCCGCGGACATCGCCTTGCTGGCCCGCTTGGCGTCGCGGCGCGCCTCGGAGACGTAGGGCGGGCGCTTGCCGTTGATCTGTACGACGTCACCCGCGATCAGGACGCGGGACCGGCCGTGATCGGCGACGGTGACGGCGAAGAGGCCGCTCGGCCCGATCGCGAGGAAACCGGCACGCTCGTCGCGGGTGCGGTCCAGGTCGAGCAGCTGCGTTTCCGGGAAGTCGGTACGCGGCCAGTCGATCACGTGCCAGGAGGGGCCGAGATGGTCGAGCTGATGGAGCGCCCGGGCTCCGGCCGCCTCGACCCGTCGGGCGTCGCGCTCGGCACGACGACGTCGGGCCCACTCCACCGGGGACGGTCGTAGCGGCTGCAGTGTCCCGGCCGAGTCGGGGGATCGACGATCTGCGCCTGCGGAAGGCAGCGCCCGGGGAGCAGGCACGGCTCGGCGCGCGGGAAAGACTGTCATCGCGACCTCCGGCAAAAGGTCCCTTGAAGTTATGTTCTCACTACCCTACGTGGCCGCACCGGTGGGGGAGCAAGCCGAAGCGCCGGAGTGAGTATGGATGAATGCCGTATTCACCCGAAGCCTCTTTTCCCGAATGGTGACAACCACTGCCCTACGCTGCGAAGGTGACCCACTACGTCGACAGCGAGGTCGGCCGGCTCGGCACGGTGCTGCTCCACCGGCCCGGCCCCGAACTGGCCAGGCTCACGCCGCGCAACAACGACTCCCTCCTCTTCGATGCGATCCCCTGGGTGGGGCGGGCCCAGGAGGAGCACGACGCGTTCGCCGCGGTGCTGCGCGAACGCGGAGTCGAGGTCCTCTACCTCGCCACCCTACTGGCGGAGACGCTCGCCATCCCGGAGGCGCGCGCCGAGTTGACCGAGCAGGTGCTCGGCGACCCGCGGCTCGGCGACACGCTGCGCCGCCGTACCGCCGACCACCTGGCGGACCTCGGTCCCGCCGAACTGGCCGACGTGCTCGTCGCCGGCCTCGCGCGCGAGGAGCTCCGGCTCGGCGGCGACCGTCCCACCGGCCTGGTCCACGCCCTGATGGACCGGCACGAGTTCGTCATCGACCCGCTGCCGAACCTGCTCTTCACGCGGGACTCCTCGGTCTGGCTCCGGAACCGGGCCGCCGTGACCAGCCTGGCGATGCCGGCCCGCCAGCGCGAGACGAGCCTCACGGGCGCCATCTACCGGCACCACCCGCGATTCGCCGGCACCCGGCTGCTCTACGACCCGACGCTCGAAACGGTCGAGGGCGGCGACGTCCTGCTGCTCGCGCCCGGCGTGGTCGCCGTCGGCGTCGGCGAGCGCACCACGCCCGCCGGAGCCGAACGGTTGGCCCGCCGCATGTTCCGGGTCGGGGTGGTCCGTACGGTGCTGGTGGTCCCGGTCGCGCAGCAGCGGGCCACCATGCACCTCGACACTGTCTGCACGATGATCGATACCGACACCGTGCTGATGTACGCGAACGTCGCGCACGTCCTCGCCGCGTACACGGTGACGGCCGGCGACGACGGTGACCTACGGATCGACGGGCCGACGCCGTTCCTGCGCGCCGCCGCCGAGGCGATGGGCCTGGAGACGCTGCACCTGGTCGACACCGGCCTCGACCCGGTGACGGCCGAACGCGAGCAGTGGGACGACGGCAACAACACCCTGGCCATCGCGCCGCGGCTCTGCGTGGCCTACGAACGCAACGTGGAGACCAACGCGCAGCTGGAGCGGATCGGCATCGAGGTGATCCGCATCGCCGGTTCCGAACTCGGCTCCGGCCGGGGCGGCCCGAGGTGCATGTCCTGCCCGATCCTCCGCGAAGCCCGGTGACCCCAGCGAGTCGCGCCGCCGTCCGCAGGCGCCACCAAGCGGAGGGAGCGTGCGAGCCGCGCCGGCGGAGCCGGCGCCAGCGGCTCAGCGCAACGTGAGCTGACGGCCGAGTAGGCCCTGCTTGGCGCGGCGCCCGGCGGCGTCGAGGGGGGCGGCCTCGGCCAGCGCCTCGGCGTACCGCTTGGCGAACTCGGCGACCGGCGCCTCCCACCGGTCGGCCTCCGGCTCGCGGGGCAGGTCCCAGACGGGCACCAGCCGACCGTGCGCCCGGAACATGCCGGCGAACTTCGTACCCTCGCCGAGCAGCAGTTCGTTGGCGGCGCTCAGCCGGGCCAGCGCGTCGAGCGCGGCGTCCTCGTCCTCCGGCAGGACCCAGCGCACGTGCGCCTTGTCCGGGACGCGGCACCAGTACGCGGCCGGGGCGGCGGCGAGCCGGACGGTCGGGTAGATCGACGCGTTCGCCCGCTCCAGCGACGCCTGGACGTTCGGGTCCCCGGCGGCCTCCGGGTCGAGCCAGAAGTCGAAGCCGTCGTGCATGGTGACGTCGAGCGGGCCGTCGACCAGGATGTCCTGGAGCCGGGGTCCCGCGCCGGGCAGGGCCGGCACCGTCACGGTGCCGCCGGGCTCGGTCTCGAGCGCCCGCAGCAGCGCCACGGCGAGGTCCCGGGAGACGTCGCCGGACTGTACGTGCCGTTGCAGACCGACCAGCACCCGCCCGTCGGGCCGGGCGACCGCGGGCGCGGCCATCGGCAGCACGGTGGCGAGGCTCACCGGACGGTCGCCGTACCGCTCGACCAGGTCGGGTACGAGCGTCAGCGGCGCGGAGGCGGCCGGTACCAGCTCGCGGAGCGCGATCCACTCCGGCTCGTCCACCAGACCCTCGAACGGCCGCGGCACGAAGATGTCGCGTACCTTCTCGCGCTTGGGCGCGGCCTCGCCGCCGGGGCGCTGGCTCTTTCGACGCTTGCTCACGCCAAGAGAGCCTAGGCCATGCGCTCGGGTGTCACCGCCGGGCCGCGCTGGATCGCGTCGGGTCCGGTCCCGGCGTCCCCGCCGCTCGGCGCGGTGGGCGGCCCGGCCGGGACGAGTACCTGCTGGACGGGCTCGACCAGCTCCGCCCAGACGCTCTGACCCAGCCCGTCGCGCTCGACACCCCAGCGGCGCGACAGCGCGGCCACGATGGTCAGCCCCCGTCCGTCGGCGGAGTAGAGGCTGGCCGTACGGGGCTTCGGCGGGCTGCCACCGCCGCCGTCGGTCACCCGGACCTGCAACCACTGCCCCTCCGGCTCGGGGCGCAGCCGCCACGCCACCCGGACCACGCCGCCGGGCAGGGGCTCGGCGTGCCGTACGGCGTTGCCGACGAGTTCGGCCAGCACCGCCACCGCGTCCGCGAGCAACGTCGGCCGGACGAGTCCGGCGAGTTCACGGGAGAGCCGTTGTCGTGCGATCCGGGCGGCGCGGGCATGGTGCGGTACCACCACGCACCAGGCGCGCTCGTTGCGCGTCGTGGACACGGCCAGGTGCCTCCTCGCCGACCGCAGGTATCAGCCGCTGCGGCTCACCCTCGGGGAAGTCGCACCTCTGCGACGGTACCGCCCTGGGGGCGTGGCCGTAGCGATACCCAGCCACTTTGTCGCTCCACGATGCGCCGTACCAGGTAGAGGCCGAGGCCCGCCCCCGGGTACCGCCGCCGGTCGCCCGACTCGCCCTGCCAGAAGCGCTCGAAGGCGCGTTCGACGTGCTCGGGTCGGATGCCGATGCCGCGGTCGCTGATCCGGAACGCGACCGTGTGCTCGTCGGCGTCGGCGCTCAGCTCGACCGGGGAACCGGCCGGCGAGTACTTGCCGGCGTTGGTGGCCAGCTCGGTCAGCACTGTGGACAGGCTGGCCCGGTCGCCGAGCGCCTTGGGCAGGTCGCGGGGGAGCCGGACGGTCATCCGCGGGCGCAGGTCCGAGGGCAGGTCGGTCAGGGCCCGGTGCAGCGCCTCGACCAGGTCGAACGGCAGGGGCGGCGAGCCGCCCACCGGGCCGGCGTCGTTCGCTGAGGCGAGCAGCCGGTCGACGAGCCGGGCCAGCTCGTCGGCGCGCTGCCCGATGATCCGCGCCGCCTGGCGTCGGTCGGGCTCGGAGATCGACTCCCAGTGATGGCTGAGCGTGTCCGCGTACCCCTTGATGACGGTGACCGGCGTGCGCAGTTCGTGGCTGGTGACGGCGATGAAGAGGTCCCGGTCGTAGTCGCGTTCGTGCTGGTCGGTGACGTCCCGGAAGGTGACCACCCGGTACGCCACGACGCCGCCCGGCAACTCGCCCGAGGTGATTCTCAGCCACCGGCCGTCGGGTAGCCGGTGGTCCGTGACCTGTCCGGGCGGCGGGAGCGGAAACGGCAGCGGTTGGTTGATCATCCGTGCGGCCTGGTGTCCGGTGACCCGTTCGGCGGCGGGGTTCCAGAGCCGGACGTAGCCGTCCCGGTCGACGATCGCCAACCCGTCGGCGAGCGCGGCGAGCACCGCGCCGTCGCCGTGTACCGGCAGCCCGGTCTGGTCGCCGTAGATGTGCGCGACGCAGGAGGCGAGGTACGCCATGACCGTGTGGTGCTCGGTGTCGCCCCGGTCGTCGGCGCGGGGGAAGAACGCGTGCAGGCCACCGACCGCCACGCCACCGATCTCGGCGCGCGCCGCCATCATCCGGCGCAGCCCCCGACCGGTCAGCTGGTGGGCCAGCTCGCCGTCGAGGGTGTCCACGCGGAACTCCTGTGCCCGCGGGCCGACCAGCACCCGGGTGGTGACCGGGTCGGCGGCCGGTACGGGCCGGCCGAGCGTCCAGTCTGCGGCGCCGGTGGCGGCGATGACGCGCCCGCCGGCGGGACCGTACTCGACGAAGGCCATCCCCGTGGCGCCCAGCGCGCGCTGGGCGAGGCGTAGCAGGTGGTTGAGGACCGGTAGCCCGGAGTCCCCGGAGTTGATCATCTCGATGATGACGGTGTGACCGGCGATGAGAGCGGCATAGTCGGGACGCTCCGGCATGCCCCGAGTCTGCCCGCTCCACTCCGGATCCCGCAGCCCCGGTCCCGGGCTGTTCCGGCTGGCGCCAATCCGACCCGGCGGCACCGGGGGACCCGGCCAGCCACCGCCGCCGATCGGCCGGCCGACCGCCCCCGCCCCACCGCCGGGCCGGGCGCCGCCGGTCGGGGTGGTCCCGCCGCCGGGCGGGTCCGGCCGGGTCACCGGCCCAGCCGCTGCAGGACCAGCGCCGGCCGGTCCGTGATCACGCCGTCGACCCCCTGGTCGAGAACGAGGTCGAGATCGGCCGGTTCGTTCACGGTCCAGACGTAGACCGGGTAGCCGGCGTCCCGGAGCCGGGAGACCAGCTGCGGCCGGGCGCGCACCAGCCCGAGGCCGGGGCCGGCGATCCGGGCGCCGAACGGCAGCCGGTTCATCCGGAGCCAGGGCGGCAGCGCCTCCAGCAACAGCACGGTCGGCAGCTCCGGAGCGAGTTCCCGGATCCGCCGTACGGCCAGTGGGGAGAAGGACATGACGGTCACCCGTACCGGGGCGGCACCGGTGCCGTCGACCAGGCCGTGCCGGCGGAGCAGCGTGACGAGCCGCCGCTCGACGTCCGAACCGTACCGGGTCGGGTGTTTCGTCTCGATGAGCAGCTCGATCCGGCGCCCGGCCGACCGTACGGCGCGCAGCAGCCCGTCGAGCGTCAGCAACCGGGTCCGGCTCGGGTCGGCGGGGATGTCGGTCGGAAGGTCCTCCACCGGCATCCCGTCGACGGACTCGCCCGGATGCCAGGAGCCGAAGTCGAGTTCGTTCAGCTCGGCGAGGGTGTAGGCGCTGACCCGGCCCCGGCCGTTGCTGGTCCGGTCGAGCCGCCGGTCGTGTACGCAGACCAGGTGGCCGTCCCGGGTGAGGCGTACGTCGCACTCCAGCCCGTCGGCGCCCTCGTCGAGCGCGCGCAGGTAGGCGGCGAGCGTGTGTTCCGGCAGGGCCGCGGACGAGCCGCGGTGGGCGAACACCAGCGGGGTGGGCACGGCGTGGTCCACTCGACCTAGATGACCTGGGCCGGGCTTCCGTCCTCGCTCACGAGCTTCCGGCCGGCGGCCGCCCACTCCCGCATACCGCCGTCCAGGTTGCGGACGTTGTCCCAGCCGTTGCCGATCAGGTAGTTCACCACCTGGGCCGAGCGGCCGCCGGAGCGGCAGACCACCACGACGTCCCCCTCGTTCGGCACCTCGGCGAGCCGGGCGGGCAGTTGCATCATCGGCAGGTGGTGGGCGCCGGGCGCGTGTCCGGCCGACCACTCGTCGGGCTCGCGCACGTCGAGCAGGTAGGCGCCGTCGGGAACCTCGGGCGGGGTCACGGAGGGAACATCGGGTCCGAACACGGGTACCAAGCCTAGGCCATCGGCTTTCGGCCATCACGAACCCGCGCTCGACCGGCAATCCGCGAGACATCATCCGGGGGCCCGGCCCGGCCCGGCCCGGCCCGGCGCGGTCCGCCACGGGATACCCCTAGATGTGGTTCACCCACTTCGGGTTCGCCCGTATCCAGTCGTCGACGGTCTGTTCGCGCATCGACCGGAACAGCCCGCTCGCCCCCTCGTCGAGCACCACGTACGAGACGTCGTCGATCATTTCCGGGTACGACGGCACCTGCACCCCCACCAGCGAGTCGGTATGGAGGCCGCGGAGCGCGAAGACCAGGTCTTCGAGGGCGAAACCGTTCGTGTCGGCGGTGACCGAGGAGCCGATGGCGCGGATCAGCTGGTCGAGCTTGACCGGCTTGGTCAGCAGCCCCTCTGTCGAGATCTTGTCCAGGATCGCCTTGAGTAGTTGCTGCTGGTGGCGTTGCCGGTCGTAGTCGCCGTTGGGCAGGTCGTACCGCTGCCGGGCGAAGTCGAGCGCCTGCGCGCCGCTCATCCGCTGGCAACCCGGCTGGAAGAGGGTCTGGGTGTGGATCGAGCGTACGGGCGCGTCGACGCACATCTGCACCCCGCCGAGCAGGTCGATCACCCGGCGGAATCCGGAGAAGTCGATCAAGGCGGCGCCGTCGAACCGGACTCCGGTGAGCCGGGTCAGGGCCGCCGAGAGCAGGCGCGTGCCGCCCCGGCCGCCCCCGCCGTGCTGGAACGCCGCGTTGATCTTGTCGGAGCCGCCGGGGTACCCGCCGTCCGCCGAGGCCGGTATGTCAACGAGCAGGTCGCGAGGTATCGAGATCAGCTGCGCCCGGCTCAGTCCGGCCGGGATGTGCATGATCATGATGGTGTCGGAGCGCTGCTCGTCCGGCGCCGCGCCGGGCCGCTGGTCGGAGCCGACCAGCAGGTAGTTCAGCGGCCCGCTGATCGAGGTCCGCTCGTGCCGGGCCGACGGGTCGAGGAGCAGGTCCCGGAAGACGCTCCGGTCGTACCGGTCGGCCAGGATCGGTATCCCGATCCCGGCGGCGCCGGCGACGAGGAGCAGTACCAGTCCGAGCCCGGTCAGTACCCGGGCCCAGACCGGCGAACGGGTACGTGCCGTTCCGGGGCCGGCCTCCCCTCCCGCTCGGGCGACGGCCGGCGGACCCTGCTGTTGGTCTGGTGGACTGTGCCGTTCGTTCCGTGGGTCCGACCGACGCGGACCTCGCCTGAATCTGGACGTGACGCCTCCCGGACCCGACTGCGTGAGACTTCCTCACGTCAGGACGGGGCCGACTACCCGCTCTCCGGCGTTTCTAGCCTGCGGCGGGCGGCGTGGTCCGGTCCGACCCGTGGTTGCCTAGGCCGACGGCTTCTTCGAGAGCACGCTCGGGTTGGCGGCGACGAACTCGGCGAGCGTGTCCGCCTTGACCGCGGCGAACATCTGCTTGCTGATCGGCTTGAGCGCCTCGGCGCCCTCACCGTTGCCGGCGAACGTACCGTCGTTGGTGCGCAGCAGCACCAGCTCGTTGGCGGTCACGTTGCGCATGGTGAAGACGAAGTCGGCGATCGGCACGCCGCCGGTGTCGAGGGTGAACGCCTTGCCGGCCGCCTTCATCAGGGTGTTGAGCTTGAGCGGGTTGGTCATCACGCCGCCCTCCATGGCCTTCGCGGCCATGGCCTTGATCAGCTGCTGCTGGTGCTGCTGGCGGTCGTAGTCGCCGTTCTTCAGGCCGTACCGCTGGCGCGAGTAGTCCAGCGCCTCCCAGCCCTCCATCTCCTTGCAGCCCGGCTTGTGCACCACCGCCGGCCAGCGCCCGTTGCCGACCTTCTTGGCGTCCGCGTTCCACATCGGCTTGCCGTTGACCATCATCATGTGGTGCGACTCGACCTTCTGGTCGACGCAGATGCGCACGGTGCCGAGCGCGTCGATCACGCTCTTGAAGCCGTTGAAGTCGATGATCGCGGCGCCGTCGAAGCTGATGCCGGTCAGCTTCTTGATCGTCTGAGCCATCAGCTGTGCGCCGCCGGCCCAGCCGGCGCCGTTCTGCGCGCCCCAGTAGAAGGCGCTGTTGATCTTCTCTCGACCGCCGCGGAACTTGCTCTTGGTGAAGGCGGGGATCGTCACCTCGGTGTCGCGGGGGATCGACACCAGGTACGCCTGGTCGTGCGTGGCCGGAATGTGCAGGATGATGATCGTGTCGGCCCGGGTGTCGTTGTGCTCCCAGGAGCCGCGCACGTCCACGCCGAGCAGCAGCAGGTCGATCGGGCCCTTGAGGTCCTTGCCGCCCTCGGCGTCGGTCTTGCCCGCGTCGCCAAGCAGGTTCTCCTGCTCGATGCTGCTGGTGGCCTGGCTGATCACCGCCTTGCTGCCGACGATCGCGATGCCGCTGGTCATCATCAGCGCGGCGCCCCCGATGACGAGCAGGCGGGCCCAGAGCGGGTCCTTGCGACGACCCTTCTTGGTCGCCTTACCGCCCGTGCCGCCCTTGCCGCCTCTCCCACCGCCGCCCTTGCGCGGCGGCTGGTTGGCTGGCGTCACACGGACGGATGCGCTCGCGGGCTCCATCGATGGGGGACGTCGGCGGGTCTGAACCGGCATGCCTGCTCCAGATCGCAATTCAGGGGGCGAGCCTACTCTACGGAATCGTTTAGAAGATTGCGAGCCAATCCATGTTTCAGCCTCCGACATCTGTATCGGTTATGTCGCGGTGACGGTGTGGCATTTCCGGTAACCGGGCGGGGTGGGACGGCCGGACGATCGGTGCGATGCGTACCTGTCGTGGCGCAAGGTGAAAACCGCTGCCGGTCGACGCCCGCGCTGACGTAGCAAGAGCGGCGGATGGTTGCAGCGGTGTCGCCGTATCGGCAGTGACAGTGGTCACTGCCGACCGATACCGGTCGGGACTATGGCGGACTATCCGATTACCCAATGTGACGATCTTTCTGGTCGGGTCCTCTCGTCCGTTCCTCCGACGTCGCTGGTCCGTTCGGCCGGCCGCCCAAAGTGGATCAGCGAGCCGCCCGTCTCGGCGCCGGCCGTCCCGTCGCCGTCACCGGTATCCGGCACGGGTTTCCGGGGCGGGAGCGGGCGCCGCCGTACCGGTGCCGAGAGGTCCCGCGCCGGCCCTGGTCGCGGCGCCGGGTCGGCACGCGGCGCGCGCCTGGTCGCTCGGCCTCCGCCGGGGTACGTCGCCCCGTGCCACGCGACGGCGCGGGCCGGTACGCGTCCGTCCCGGTTCGGCCCGCCGCCGTAATTCCCGTGCGACAGGCGCGTCCGACGGCCGATCCGGCCGGGCGCACTATGCCGTCGCAATGGGCGCGAATTGCACCGGGAACGGTTATTGAAATGTCGGGACCATCGCGTCGAATGGGGCCTCGCCGATCGACCGGAAAAGCGGTGGTCGCGACCGTCGGGAGCCGCGGCCATTTCCCCGGACGCGGACGAGCGGCCGGTCGAACGGCTCGGTGACGGCGACCGGATGCGGTAAGTCCGCCGGCCCCGCCGCCACGGCGCGGTGTCGGCCGCGTAATCGCGATCGTGTCACCGAATAGGAAACGATCGAGCAGTCTCCGGCGATGCGGTCCCGGCTCCGACCCTCGCCCGATCGAGGCAGGCGGGGCCTCGGCACCTCGCTCGACCAGCGCGTACGGGCGCCGCCCTGACGCCGGCGAGCCGGCGCGGCGAAGTGCCCGGGAGCCGCGGCCGGGGCGGCCCGGGTCGTACCCGGCGGTGCGGAGTCGCAATTCCGTCCGGCCCGCAATCGCCCGACGAGTGGGAGCGACGCCGGTAACGCCCGGTCCGACTTGGTCTCCCCGCTCGCCCGCGCCGGTACGGAAAACGGTTCACGTTCGCGCCGGAGGGCGGCGCCGAACTGGACAACCCGTTACGCCGGGTCGAATTACACCCGCCGGTAACCCGGGCGACCGCGGAAATTCTCGCGGCCGCCCGGAGCCCGGTGCGTCACTTCGGCGCGGGTGAGGGGGCGATGTTCGCCTGGACCCAGTCGGCCATCTTGTCGCTGGAGATCGCCTGATACATCGCCAGCGCCTTCTCCCGATCGGAAACCACGACCGACTCGCCGTCGATGGTGTCGCTGCCCTTGTTGGGGCTGGTGATGAACTGGAGGTTCTCGCCGCGCAGCTTGCGGAACTGGACGGCCATGCTGACCAGGGAGAAGCCCTCGTCGACGGTGACCGCGCCGGTCACGGACTTGAGGAAGGCGTTGAGCTTCGCCGGGTTGCTCAGGGTGCCGGAGCTGACCGCCTTGTCCATCAACGCGCGGAGGAACTCCTGCTGGTGCCGCATCCGGGCGAAGTCCCCGTCCGGGAACTGCTTGCGCTGCCGGATCCAGTCCAGCGCCTCCTCGCCGTTCATGTGGTTGACGCCCTTGTTGAACTTCCGGAACGGCTTGTGGATCGAGGTGATGCTCCGCTCGACGTTCAGGTCGACGCCGCCGAGCGCGTCGGTGACCTCCTTGAAGCCGGCGAAGTCGATCGCCATCACGTGGTCGACCCGCACGTCGGTGAAGCACTCCACCGTCCGTACCGCCAACGGCAGACCGCCGAACGCGAACGCCGCGTTGATCTTCGCCCGGTCCCCGGTGTCGCAGCCGGAGCTGGCCTTTTCGGGTATCCGCACGTAGAGGTCGCGCGGGATGGAGACGAGGTACGCCCGGTCGTGGCTCGCCGGGATGTGCATGAGGATGATCGTGTCGGCGCGCCACTTCCCGGCCTGGTCCACGGGGGCGTCCGGGTCCCGGGAGTCGCTCCCCACCAGCAGGATGTTCAGCGCGCCGTCGACGGGCTTCGCGGGGCGCCCGCCGGTGATCGTCGAGAACGGGTCGGTCCGGGCGAGGTCGTTGTTGACCTTGTTGGCGTACAGCCACGCTCCCCCGGCCGCGATCAGTCCGAGGATCACCAGCGCCGCCACGACGACCAGGGCGATGCGTCCCCAGCGCGGGCGCGGGCCGCGGCGCGCCGGACCGCCGGGCAGCCCGGGGCCGCCGGGGCCACCCGGTCCGCCGGGCCCCGCCGGGCGGCCGTAGGTGCGTTCGGAGGCGCGAGCTGCTCGACCCGGCGTACCGGGATAGCTGTCGCCGGCCGACACGCGGGCGCGGCCGGCGCTGCGTGCCGTACCGGCGGAGGCCGCTCCCGAGACGGAGGCCCGGCCGGCGGAATCGCCGGGTGTCCTCCGGTACGGGTCGGTCGGGTAACCGGCAGGCGTGGTTGCAGACATGCCCCCAGGGTACGAAGAAAGTCCAAAACCGGCCTTCTACCACGGCCGGGGGAGCGCGATCCGTGGATCGCGACGCGATCACCCGTCGATGGCCGGGACCACCTGCCGCCGCTCGCCGCCGCCCCGCCGACACCGGACGCCCCCGACGGGCGCCAGACTCCGAGGGGCGCCAGGCTCCGAGGGGCGGGAGGCCCAGACGGACAGCAACGGCCCGACGGGTGGGCGTTCAGCCCAGCCGCTGGGCGAAGTGCTCGATCGTGCGGCGCAGCCCGTCCTCCGGCCCGACCTCGGGCGCGTAACCCAGACGCTCCCGAGCCAGCGTCAGGTCCGGCCGGCGCATCTCCGGGTCGTCGGCGGTACGGGTGATGTAGGTCACCTGAGACGTGCTGCCGGCCAGCGAAACGATCAGTTCGGCCAGCTCCCGCATCGACAGCTCGTGCTCGGTACCGCAGTTGATCGGGCCGGACTCGGTCGAGTCGAGCAGCAGCAGGATCCCCCGCACCAGGTCGTCGACGTAGCAGATCGAGCGGGTCTGCGCCCCCGTGCCGTGCACGGTGATCGGCTCGCCGCGCAGCGCCTGGCTGATGAAGGTCGGGATGGCCCGGCCGTCGTCCGGGCGCATCCGCGGCCCGTACGTGTTGAAGATCCGTACGATGCCGGCGTCGAGACCCCGGTAGCGCCGGTACGCCATCGTGGCGGCCTCGGCGAACCGCTTTGCCTCGTCGTACACGCTTCGGATGCCGACCGGGTTGACGTTGCCCCAGTACGTCTCGACCTGGGGGTGCACCTTCGGGTCGCCGTACGCCTCGGAGGTGGAGGCCATGACGAACCGGGCACCGTCGGCCACGGCCCGGTCCAGCAGGTGCAGCGTGGCGATCGAGCCGACCCGCAGGATCTCGATCGGCAGCGTGGCGAAGTCGGTGGGGCTGGCCGGCGAGGCCAGGTGCAGGATCGCGTCGAACCGCTCCGCGGTGGCCGGGTGGTGGTTCGGCAGCCCGTCCGAGACGTCCGCCTCCACCAGCGTGAAGCGCGGGTGGTCGGCGAGGTGCGCGACGTTCTCCTTCGACCCGGTCACGAAGTTGTCCACCGCGACGACGGTGCAGCCCCGCGCGATCAGCGCATCGACCAGGTGCGACGGCACGAATCCGGCACCGCCGGTGACGAGGATCCGATGGCCTTGTCCGAAGCGCTGCGCTACCACCATGTCGCCAGCCTACCCAGCATCGGGATCTCCGCGTGCCGCTGGGCGTACCGGCCGGCCGGCCGACGCGGGTGGCGGTGGTACGACGAACGGGTGGTACCGGGCCTCGTTGCCCGGTACCACCCGCTCCGCATGCTCGCCGAGGCGCCTCGCGGGTCAGTGCGCCCCGGCCCCGGTGAGGGCGCGCACCTCCAGCTCGGCGTACTTCCGGTCGTCCGTCTCCTTGGAGACGAGCGTGCCGATCCAGCCGCAGAGGAAGCCGAACGGGATCGAGATGATGCCCGGGTTGGACAGCGGGAAGAAGTGCCAGTCCGAGTCCGGGAACATCGAGGTGGCGGCGCCGGAGACCACCGGCGAGAAGAACACCAGGAAGACCGCGGAGATCAGGCCGCCGTAGATGGCCCAGACCGCGCCCGAGGTGTTGAACCGCCGCCAGAAGAGGGTGTAGATGATCGCTGGCAGGTTGCCCGAGGCGGCGACCGCGAACGCCAGCGCCACCAGGAACGCCACGTTCAGGCTCTGCGCGAAGATCGACAGCACGATCGAGATCGCGCCGATCACCAGCGCGGCGATCCGGGCGACGTTGACCTCCTGCCGCTCCGAGGCCTGGCCGCCCTTGACCACGTTGGCGTAGAAGTCGTGCGCCAGGCTGGACGAGGAGGCCAGGGTGAGCCCGGCGACCACGGCCAGGATCGTGGCGAAGGCGACCGCCGCGATGATCGCCAGCAGGGTCGCGCCGCCGACGTCCCCGCCGAGGAAGTCGATGCCGAGAGCCTGCGCGAGCTGCGGCGCGGCGGTGTTGCCGGCCTTGTCCTGCGCGGTGATCGCCTCGCTGCCCACCAGGGCCGCCGCGCCGAAGCCCAGCGCCAGGGTGAAGAGGTAGAACGTGCCGATGATGCCGATCGCCCAGAGCACGCTCTTGCGGGCCGCCTTGGCGGTCGGCACCGTGTAGAAGCGGATCAGGATGTGCGGCAGGCCGGCCGTACCGAGCACCAGGGCGATGCCGAGCGAGAGCAGGTCCACCTTGTTGTAGAACGTCTGGGTGGAGTTGCCCGCCACCTCGACGCCGTAGCGCAGGCCGGGTTCCAGGAAGGCGCTCCCCTTGCCGGATCGCTCGGCGGCGTCGCCGAGCAGCCCGGACAGGTTGAACTTGTAGTGCGCCAGCACCAGCAGCGTCATCACGAGCGTGCCGCCCATCAGCAGCACGGCCTTGATGATCTGTACGTAGGTGGTGCCCTTCATGCCGCCGACCGTGACGTAAATGATCATCAGCGCGCCGACCAGGATGATCGTGGCGATCTTCGCCGCGTCCGCGTCCATGCCGAGGAACGTGGTCCCGGGCCGGATGCCCAGCAGGAGCGCCACGAGCGCGCCGGCGCCGACCATCTGGGCCAGCAGGTAGAAGATCGACACCGTGATCGTGGAGACCGCGGCGGCGGTGCGTACCGGCTTCTGCCGCATCCGGAACGCGAGCACGTCGGCCATCGTGTACCGGCCCGAGTTGCGCAGCAGCTCCGCCACCAGCAGCAGCGCGACCAGCCACGCCACCAGGAAGCCGATCGAGTAGAGGAAGCCGTCGTAGCCGTAGAGCGCGATCAGACCGGCGATGCCCAGGAACGAGGCCGCCGACATGTAGTCGCCGCCGATCGCCAGGCCGTTCTGGAAGCCGGAGAAGGAGCGACCGCCGGCGTAGAAGTCCGTGGCGGTCTTGGTCTGCCGGCTGGCCCAGATGGTGATGGCCAGCGTCACCGCCACGAGGGTCAGGAAGAGCACGATCGTCAGGGTGCGCGCCGTGCCGTTGGTCGCGGCCGGCGCGGCCAGGAAGGAGTACGGGCTCATGCTCCCTCGCCTCCCTGCTCCAGCTCGGCCCGGATCCGGTCGGCCACCGGGTCGAGCTTGCGGTCCGCGTGGCGCGAGTAGAGCCAGGCGATCAGGAACGTCGAGACGAACTGCAGCAGGCCGAAGACGAGCGCGACGTTGATGTTGCCGACGAGCTTCGTGCCCATGAAGTCCCGGGCGTACGCCGAGAGGATCACGTACAGGGCGTACCAGAGGAAGAATGCCACCGTCATCGGGAAGACGAAGTTGCGCAGGGCCTTGCGGAGCCCGGCGAACTCGTCCGACCGCTGCACGGCGACGTACCGGTCCGGCGTGACTGCCGGAGCGGGCGTTTCCGTGGACATGCGGATCACCACCTTCGCAGGTGTGGGGAGTTTCGCGCACGGTATGGAGCCCGCCGGCCGATCGACAGCGGTGATCCGATACCCGGTCACCGGCTGCGCCGAACGGGCCACTGCGTGCGCCGAGTGACCCCGGTCACGCCGTTCAGCGGCTCCCCGCCCCGGGTCGCCGGGGCTCCCCGCCCCCGGTCGCCCAGACGGTCACTCCGGCAGTTCGCGGTACCGGCCCCGGTGGTGCAGCAGCGGGGCGGCCCGATCGGCCAGCTCGACCACCTCGATGGTGGCCTCGACGAGCAGGGCCCAGCCGTACTCCCGCGCGCCGTCGAGCCGGCAGCCCGACCAGCCGCCCGCGTCGGCCGGGACCGGACCGTACCCGGTCTCGGTCCACTCGCCGGTGGCGAAGAGGCCACCGGGGGCGGGAAAGAGCCCGGCGAAGCGGTCCGCGAGCTGCCGGTGCGCGGGCCCGAGCAGCGCGACCGCGAACCGGCCGGAGGTCGAGGCGGCCGACCACAGCTCCGACTCCTCGTCGACCAGCCCGAGCAGCCGGCCCGGCTCGCCGTCCGCGACCAGCGTGGACGAGACCGTCAGACCCGCCGGCGCGGTGGGCTCGCCGGTCGCCGTGCCGTACGCCGTCCAGAGCGTCACCGGGGCCGGGAGGCGTCCCCGCAGCCGGCGTACCTTCGACCGCTCCTGCGGCGGGGTGGCGAACGGGTCGGTGTGGTGGATCTCCGCGCCCGGTCGATGATTCACGTGAAACACCTCGCCCCGCGAGACACCGGCAGGCCGGACCCGTCGGTGGCGCTGCCCGACGCCGCGGCCCCACCCGGCGCCTTGACCTCGCCCGACCCGGTGCCGCCACCGTCGGCGTCGAGTACCGCCGGCAGCCCGCAGAGCGCGAACAACTCGGCGTCGAGGAACGCCACGACTCGCGAGATTCCCTCGGCGGTGACGGTGAGTACCTGGAGCGAGTGTGGCTGGTACACGCCGTCGCGCAGCGCGTAGGAACCGAACGCCGGCTGCCCGTTGGCCCGGGTCGGGATCAGCCGGTAGTCGCCGGGCGCCAGGATCCGGCGGGCGAGGAAGCGCACCACCGACTCCCGGCCGGCGTACCAGGTCGGGATCGGCGGCATCTCCCAGATCGTGTCGTCGGTCAGTACCTCGGTCAGGGCGTCGAGGTCGGCGTTCTCGAACGCGGTGGCGTACCGGTCGACCAGCGCCCGCCGGTCGGGGTCGGTCGGTTCGGCGACGCCGTCCTCGGTGGGGGCGATCTGGTGGAGCTGGGCCCGGGCCCGCTGCAACGCGCTGTTGACCGCGGCGGTGCTGGTGTCGAGCAGGTCGGCGACCTCGTCCGCCCGCCAGGCCAGCACGTCACGCAGGATCAGTACCGCGCGCTGCCGGCCCGGGAGGTGTTGCAACGCCGCGACGAACGCCAGCCGGATGCTCTCCCGCGACTCCACGACGGTCGCCGTGTCGACGCCGAGCAGCGCGTCGGGCGCCGGCTCCAGCCACGGCGTCTCCAGCAACCGGCCGCCGACCCCGTCGTCGGCGTCGTCGCTCGGGCCGCCCAGCCCGGAGGGCAACGGCCGCCGGCCCGCGCTCTCCATTGCCTTGAGGCAGGCCCTGGTCGCGATCCGGTACAGCCAGGTGCGCAGCGAGGAGCGTCCCTCGAAGTCGCCGTACCCGCGCCACGCCTGGAGATACGTCTCCTGGACCGCGTCCTCGGCGTCGTGGATCGAGCCGAGCATCCGGTAGCAGTGCGCCAGCAGTTCCCGCCGGTAGGGCTCGCTCAGCCGGGCGAACCCCTCGTCGAGGTCGGGGCGGGATGTCGGTCCGGCCGGGTGCCGTGCCGTTCGTGTCATCGTCCCATAATCACCCCATCGGCCAGAGCATGGCCGCCATCACGCCGGCCATGGCGGCGTGGGCCAGGTGGGAGGTCCGGTCCGCGGGGCGCGGGGCCACGGTGCCGGAGGCCGGGCGCAGGCCGTGGAAGAGGAACCACACTCCCATGCCCGCGAACAGCCAGCTCAGTGGTACGGATTGGAACATCGCAGGACTCCCGTGGTCGGGACGGCGGGGTGGCGCCTCGGCCGGAAGCGTCACCCCGCGTGCGGTTCGCTGTTCAGTGGTGGGCGTGACCGTGGGCGTGCCCAGAGTGGTCCGCCGGGTTGCCGTACGTGTCGTGGTAGGGGAACTCGTTGACGTAGCGGCCCTGCCGACCGAGCGGGGTCAGGTCGAGGAGGTGATAGGTGCCCATCATCACCTCGGTGCCCCGGCCGTACGTCGAGTACGTGTGGAAGATGCCGTCGCCCTCGCGGACGAAGACACTGATGCCCTGACCGTCGCCCTTCAGCCGGTACGCCGCGTCCCGCTGAAGGGTCGCCTTGTCCTTGTAGTTGTAGTAGATCGGCGCGACCGACTCGTCGTTCGTCACGTGGAAGTCGAAGTTGAAGTCACTTCCGGCCGACGAGACCCACGTGGCCGTCCAGCCCATCCGCGTCCGGTACCGCTCGATCTTTTCGAGCGGCGCCCGGGAGACCATCACGAACGAGGTGTTCAGGCCGTTCAGGTGCTCCAGCCGGCCCAGGCTGTCGATGGTGAAGGAGCAGCTCGGGCAGCCGTCCTCCCACTCCGGATGGAACATGAAGTGGTACACGATCAGCTGGGGCCGCCCCTCGAACAGGTCGGCGAGGCGTACCTTCCCGTCCGGGCCCTCGAAGACGTAGTCCTTGTCGATCCTGACCCTCGGCAGCTCGCGGCGCCGGGCGGCGACCGCGTCCTGGGCCCGCATCGCCGCCTTCTCCTGCGCGAGCAGCTCAAGCCGGGCCCTCAGCCACTCCTCGCGGGACGTGACCTGTGTATTCACAGCTCTCTCCTCTGGTCGGTAATCGCGTCGCGGGCGAACGGCGAAACGCGTCACTCGCCGACCGTCCACCGATGTAGAGGAGCCGGGCGCCGGAAACTTATCGGCACCGCCCAGGGATGTGGTGCCGCTCACCCAAGCGGATCGAAATCCGTGGGTACGGGCATTCGGGCCGGCCCGAATCCCTGCTCACAGGCGCCGCTGCGGCGGCGGCGCCGGCCCGGGAACTCGTCGGCACGCGCCGGAGGTGTGGTGCCCCTCACTCCGTCGGTCGTCCCGCCCGACGGTCGGGTACCACCACGCCGAACGCCCAGCGTGGCGCCGGACCAGTTCCGGCGCCACGCTGGGCGGGCGGTGGCGGGGTCAGCGGCGGTACGCCGCCAGGTCCGCCTGATTGGTCGACTCCGGCCGTTCGATCGTGGCCGTGACGGTGCCGTCCAGTCCGACGAGGTACAGGTGGTCCGACGTCTGGACGACCAGGGTGTCGTCCGGCCGGAAGAAGATCTCTTCGACGCCGCCGCGCAGCTTCGACGGCAGGTCGATCCGCTTGCCGCTCACCGTGTCGAGCACGAACCGCGCCCTGGTGACCCGCGTCGGATCGCCGCTGCCCAGCCCGGTGGCGACGTACCGGCCGTCGTCCGAGACGGCCTGCACCGAAGACGGGCACTCGCCGGTCCGGTCGCACTCCGGCTGCCCGGCGACGCTGACCTTGCGTACCCGGGTGCCGTCGGGCCGGGCCACCACCAGGCTGTCGCCGTCGGCGTGCACCCGGTAGGCGCCGTTCGCCGACCAGCTCAGGTACGACGGGAAGGCGGTGATGCCGAGCTTGTCGTACCTGCCGGTGACCGCGTCGACGTAGCCGTACGACTCCCCGGTGGCGACGTCGCCCTCCAGGGTGGTGACGCCGACCAGCAGCCGGCGCGAATCCGGCATCCAGGCCGGTCCGGTGCCGCCGCCCCAGGAGACGCCCTGCCGCACCACCTTGCGTGCCCCGCCGGGCTGGACGACGACCAGGTCCCCCGGGTACTCGCTGACGTCCTTGGCCGGACGTACCAGGGCCACCCTGCTGCCGTCCGGCGCGACCGTCGCGACCTGGTCGCCCAGCTTGCGCGGTCCGAAGCTCGTGGTGCGGGCGACGCCGTCGGTCACCGTGACCACCTCGATCTCCGCGCCGACCCGCAGGTAGACCAGTCGGCCCGGGACGTGCGAGAGCGCCGCGTTCGCCGGGGCGGACCCGGTGGGGCTGGCCGGAGCGCTCGGCGTGGTCGTGGCGGCCGGGGTGGTCGGTGCCGGCGTCGGCGGCTCGGACGCCGTCTGCGAAGCGGCGGGCGGCAGCGGATGCCGCTGCCCCTGCGGGGCGAGCTGCAGTCCGCCGATCCCGAGCAGCCCGACCAGGGCCAGCGCGGCGGCCGTGGTGCCGGCGACCCGTCGCTGCCCGATCCGGCGGGCGGTCGTCTCCACCCGGCCCCGCAGGGCGGTGTAGTCGGTGTCGGTCATCTCGTCCGCCAGATCGGCGAGCCGGTCGTTCAGTTCGTTCATCGGTCCACCCCTGCGGCCAGCTCGATCTCGGGCATCAGCTCGCGCAGCCGGCTGAGGGCACGCGCGGTGTGGCTCTTCACGGTGCCGACCCTGCAGTTGAGGATGTCGGCGGTCTCCGCCTCGCTGCGGTCCTCGAAGTACCGGAGCACGACGACGGCGCGCTGCCGCGCCGGCAGGGCCAGCAGGGCCCGACGCAGCGTGAGCCGTTCCACCGTGGCCTCCGCGTAGTCGGCGCGGTCGTGGCGCTCCGGCAACTCGCCGGGCATGCTCTCGGCCACCCGGCGCCGGCGCCAGAAGCTGACCTGGAGGTGGTACATCACGCGGCGGGCGTACGCCTCGGGATGACCGCCGTCGGCCAGCCGCTGCCACATCCGGAACGTCCGCGCCAGCGCGTCCTGGACCAGGTCCTCCGCCAGGTGCCGGTCACCGGTCAGCAGGTACGCCGTCCGGAGCAGGGCCGGTGTCCGGCTGCGGAAGAATGAGTCGAAGTCATCGGTCATCTGCTCCGTCACAGGGGCTCGAGCGGCGGCCGCGCCGGTGCCGGCAACCGTCGTGATGGCTTGGGTCATCTGTTTGGCTCCGGTCTGAGAGGGCTGAGGCTGCCTGCGCGCGGCGGTGGACACGCGGATAAACGTCGCCACGAACCGCCGCGGGTTACCGATCTCGCGCGGACTTCCGCGTCGCGAATCCGACCGTCGGCGCGGCGGGCCGGGGACCACGCGAAACGCGGCGGCGGCGCACATGCCGGGCGGCCCAGGCCGCCCGGTGGCTCTCAGAGCCGCAGCGCCTCCGGGGCGTGCAGGCGCAGCATGGTGGCGCCGACGTCGGCGGGGGTGCGGTGCCGGGTCGCCATCGACACCGCCACCATCACGGTGAACGCCAGCGGCACCGTCCAGGCCGCCGGCTGCGCCACGAGCACGGCCGGCCATCCGTCCAGCGGCGGACCCACCACGGTGAGCAGCACGGCCAGCGCCGCGGCGCCCCCGCCGACGAGGATGCCGGCGGCGGCACCGAGATCGGTCAGCCCCCGCCACCAGATGCCCAGCACCAGCAGCGGGCAGAAGCTGGAGGCGGCGACCGCGAAGGCCAACCCGACCACCTGCGAGACGTCGAGTTCGGAGGCGCGCAGCGCGAGCACCACCGGTACCAGGCCGGCGAGCAGCGTCGCCAGCCGGAAGTCGCGGACCGAGCCGCGACCGAGCAGGTCCGTGGAGACCACGCCGGCGACGCTCGTCAGCAGGCCGGACGAGGTGGAGAGGAAGGCCGCGAACGCGCCGGCGGCGACCAGCGCGGCGAGCAGCTGACCGGTCAACCCCGGCCCGAGCGCGGCGCTCGGCAGCAGCACCACCACCGCGTCGGTCTGCCCGGTCAGCAGCAGCTCCGGCGTGTAGATCCGCCCCAGCACGCCGTACAGGGTGGGCAGCAGGTAGAAGGCGCCCACCAGGGCCAGCACGACCAGGGTGGTACGCCGGGCGGCGGCGCCGTCGGGATTGGTGTAGAAGCGGACCAGCACGTGCGGCAGCCCCATGGTGCCGAGAAACGTCGCCAGGATCAGCGAGTACGTGGCGAACAGCCCCTGGTCGTCCCGGCCCGCGGCGCTCGGCAGCAGCCAGTCCAGCCCGTTCGCGCTCGGTACGCCGGCCACCCGGGGCACCGGCTCCCCGGCGGCGAAGGTGAGCTCCTCGCCGGGGCGTACCTCCCGGATCGTGCCGTCGGCGAGGGTGAGGGTCGCCGGATGCTCGACCACGACGGTGGTGGCGACCCGGAAGGCCGTACCGTCCGGCGGCGTCACCGGCGGGCGCCCGTCGTGCTGCCACTGCAACACCAGGAAGATCACCGGAACCGCGAGCGCGGTGAGCTTCAGCCAGTACTGGAAGGCCTGCACGAAGGTGACCGCCCGCATCCCGCCGAGCGCCACGTTCGCGGTCACCACGGCGCCGACCAGGAAGGCGCCCAGCTCGTACGGGGCGCCGGCGACCGTGGTCAGCGTCAGCCCGGCCCCCTGCAGCTGCGGTACCAGGTAGAGCCAGCCGATGAAGATGACGAAGAGGGTGGCCAGCTTCCGCAGCCGGCGGGAGCCGAGCCGCAGCTCGCAGAAGTCCGGCAGGGTGAAGGCGCCGGAGCGGCGCAGCGGCGCGGCGACGAAGAGCAGCAGCGCCAGGTAGCCGGCGGCGAACCCCACCGGGTACCAGAGCACGTCCACGCCGTCCTTCAGCACCAGCCCCGCGATGCCGAGGAAGGAGGCGGCCGAGAGGTACTCGCCACCGATCGCGGCGGCGTTCCAGGTCGGGCTGACCATGCGCGACGCCACCAGGAAGTCGGAGGTGGTGCGCGCCAGCCGCAGGCCGTAGAAACCGATCGCGACGGTGATCAGCGTGACCGCCACGACGGTGGGGATGGTGAACGGGTTGCCCACCTCAGTGCTCCGGCCGCTGGACCACGTCGGTGAAGTCCTGCTCGTTGCGCTCGGCCAGGTGCACGTACGCCCAGCCGACGGCGACCAGGAACGGGAACGAACCGGCGCCGAGCAGCAGCCACGGCAGGTTCACGCCGAAGAGCGTCACCTCGCCCACGGTCGGTGCGACGGCGAAGAGCAGCGGCAACCCGCCCAGCCCGATCGCGACCACCAGCGACAGGCGCAGCGCGAGCGCGAGCTGGGCGCGGACCAGGCCGCGTACCAGCGCCTCGCCGACCGGGGTCTGCTGGGTCAGCTCGGTACGGGTCCGGTCCGCCGGGGGCCGGGGCGCCGAGACCTCGGCCAGCACGATCCGCGCCCGGCGCGGCGCCGCGTCCGGCGATCCGGCGGTGGTGGATCCCGGGGTGCCGTTCGACGGTCCCGCGACGGTCACCGGCCGCGCCGCGGTCGACGGCGGCGCGGCGGTCGACGGCGGCGCGGGAGCCGGCCCCGGTGAGGGGGCCGGCCTCCCGCCCGCGGCGTCGCTCGGGTCAGCCATCCCGGCAGTGTAAGGAAGAGGCCCCGCCCGTGGCTTCCACCCGGACTGGGCCCCCTCCTACACCGTTCCGCCGCTCGCGTACCCCGTGCCCCCTCGCCACGACGTCCCCCTCCGGCGGCGCGGTCGTTCAGCGCGTGCCCTCCCCGCACAGGTACCGGTCCGGGCGCACCGGCCGGGCCTCGATCAGCCGCCGGGCCCGCTCCCGCCCGAGGTTGTACTCCCGCCAGTCGTCCGGGCGGCGGTCCAGCTGGTAGGCGATGTAGCCCAGCGCGCAGCCCCGGTCCGGCTCGGGCAGCCGGTCGATGGCGGGTGCCGCGTCCGCGGAGAGGCCCGAGAGGTAGCGCAGGTCGATCCGCCCGGTCTCGGCGTACCGGTCGACGTTGCGGTCGGCGATGAGCCGGTCCGGGTTCAGCGCCACGAGCCCGAGCAGGACCAGTACCGCCGTGCCGAGCACCAGGCGGGGCACCCAGGCGCCGCGCAGCCGGACCCCGGCGACCAGTACCAGCACGAAGACCAGGCCCAGCCAGATCTCGCACGCCGCCACCAGCAGCCGCAGCCGGGTCGCGCCGTACGCCTGCGCGTAGACGTTCATCCGGTACAGCGCCGAGGCCACCACGACCAGGCTCAGCAGCGCCAGACCGCCGAGGAGCAGCCGTACCAGCAGCCGGTCGGCCCGGTGTGCGCGGGGCGCCCAACGTGCCGCCGCCGCGAGCACCAGCAGCGTGAGGGCCGAGACGGCCAGCAACTGCCAGAAGCCGCTGCGCGCGTACTCCGCGTAGGTGAGCCCGGAGGTGCGCAGCACGTGCGCCGAGCCGCCGAAGAGAACGGTCAGCTGCACCAGCACGAACGCCGCGAAGAGCAGGTCCAGCAGGGCCACCGGCACCGCCCACTCCGCCCGCCGCAGCCGGCGCCGGGCCGGCCCGTCCAGGCCGCCCAGCTCCGGCGGGGCGACGAGCACGTACGCGCCGCCGAGCAGGCCCGCACCGACGAGGCCGCCGACGAAGATCCAGCGGACCACGGTAGCGCCCGACAGCTCCGGCAGCAGATCGCCGACGAGGTCCGCGAAGACGCCGTCCGCCGAGGCGAAGAGGGAACCGAAGACGATCAGCAGGACGATCGACACCGCGGCGGTCAGGACGCCCCGCCAGGCCGAGGCGCCCACCCGTCCGCCCGCGCGCAGGCCCCGCGCCGCCCAGGGCAGCGACCGGAACACCGCCGCCGGCGGGATCAGGCCCGAGAGCAGCAGGCCGCGTACGGAGCGCCCGTCGGCCGTGGCCAGGCAGGCCGTCACGCCGGCGGTGAGCAGACAGAGTACGAAGAGCCAGCCGGCCGCCCGGATTGTCCCGGCGCCGACCAGCGCCACCGTCGCCGCGGCCCAGAAGAGCCGGGTCGCGCCGACCCGCCGCCACCGGGACCGGCCGCCGCCCGCCTCGCCCGGGGTGTCCGGCTCGCCCGCCCGGCCCGGCGCCCCCGTGGCGTCGGGCCGGGACCGGGCGGTTCCGGGCCCGGAGTGGGAGGCCGACCAGACGGCCGTGCCGAGCGCCACGGTGCCGGCTACCACGGCGACCAGCCAGCCGACGCCCGCGCGGGTGAGCGGGATGCTGACCGCGCTCACGACCGCCGCGCCGGCCACGGTGGCCAGCACGGCCCGGTGCGCCGGGCCGACCGGTCCGGGCCAGCGCCGACTCCACACCGACGGTCGGGGCGGCAGCGGCGGCGGATACCCCGGGTACGGTGGCGCCGCGACGACTCCCGGGGGTGCCACGACCCCGCCCGGTGGTGGTACGGCACCGGGACTCGGTGCTCCCGCGACGGGCGGTGTTCCCGGGGGCGGCGGTGCCACGGGCGGCGCTCCCGGAGCGGGTGGCGCTCCCGCGACGGGCGGTGCCACGGGCGGCGCTTTCGGGGCGGGTGGCGCTCCCGCGACGGGCGGCGCGACGGGCGCGGGCCCGGGTGCGCCGGGGCTCACCGGCTGCGGTGCGCTGGGTGCCGGTGCCGGTGCCGGTGCCGGTGCGGGTGCGGGTGCCGGCGCTGGCGCGGGTGCTGGTGCTGGTGGGTGCGGCTGTGCCGGCGGGCTCGGCTGTGCCGGCGGGTGCGGCTCGGGTGTGTCCGACGCGGGTCCGGTCATCTCTCCCTCTTTAGGGCTGGGGCTCTCCCGGGGCACGCTGTGCCGGGGAGTTCGGGGGTTTTCGGGCAGGCGGTACCGACGGTCCGGGTGGTCGGACCGGTGCGTGGGTTCGGGTCGTCCCGGGTCAGGTGGCCGCGGCCAGCGGCAGGCTCACCCGGATCCGGCAGCCGTTCGCCGGGCGGTCCGGTGCGGTCGGTACGGGATCCAGGACGGCGATGCTGCCGCCGTGCATCTCCACCACCCAGTGCGCGATGGCCAGGCCCAGGCCGGTACCGCCGCCACGGGCGCGCTCGCCGCGGGTGAAGCGCTCGAAGACCCGGGAACGTTCCTCCACGGGAATGCCGTCGCCCTCGTCGATCACCTCGAACTGGAGCTGGTCCCCCCGCTGGTCGACGGAGACGAGCACCATCCCGCCCGCCGGGCTGTGCCGGGCCGCGTTGTCGAGCAGGTTCGCGAAGACCTGGTGCAGCCGCCACGGGTCGGCCTCGAAGACCAGCGGCTCGGCGCCGTGGCGTACCTGGAACCCGACCTCGCGCCCGGCGCCGGCCGCCGTGACCGCGGCCTGCCGGACCGCCTCGTCGAGGAAGTCGACGACGTCGACGCGGACCCGGCGCAGCGGTACCACCCCGGCGTCCAGCCGGGAGAGATCCAGCAGTTCGGCGACGAGCTGCCCGAGCCGCTCGGTCTGGGCCAGCGCGGTCCGCAGCGTGCCGGGATCGGGTTCGGCCACCCCGTCCACCACGTTCTCCAGCAGGCCCTGAAGGGCGGTGATCGGCGTACGCAGCTCGTGCGAGACGTTGGCGATCAGCTCGCGGCGGTGCCGGTCGGCCTCGGCCAGGTCGCTCGCCATCTGGTTGAACGCCACGGCCAGCTCGCCGACCTCGTCGCGGGAGGTGGCCCGGACCCGGCGGCTGTAGTCGCCCCGGGCCATCGCCCGGACCGCCGCGGTCATCTCCCGCAGCGGCGAGGTCATCCCGTGCGCGAGGACCTGCGAGGTGAGCAGGGCCAGCGCGATCGCGGTTATCGAGGTCATCGGCGGCAGCCAGCCGATGCCGATCCGGAAGATGCCGAGCCCGGCCGCGCCCGAGGCGACCAGGAGGATGCCCAGCTTCAACTTGATCGACCGGACCGGGTCGAGCGGGCGGGGCAGCAGGTCCATCATCCGGTCGAGCCGGGCCCACGCGGCGCTGGTCACGGCCGCACCTCCAGCGCGTAGCCGACCCCGTGCACGGTCCGGATCAGGTCGGCGCCGAGCTTGCGGCGCAGCGCCTTGATGTGACTGTCGACGGTACGGGTGCCCGAGGCGTCGGCCCAGCCCCACACGTCGGCGAGCAGCCGCTCGCGCGGCAGTACCGTACGCGGCCGGCCCGCGAGGTGCACCAGCAGGTCGAACTCGGTCGGCGTCAGGTGCGCCTCGACGCCGCTGCGGCGTACCCGCCGTTCCGCCTGGTTGATCTCCAGATCGCCGAGCCGCAGGGTCTGCTGGGCCGCCGTGGCCGCCCGGTCCACCCGGCGCAGCAGCGCGTGTACCCGGGCCGCCAGCTCCCGCAGCGAGAACGGCTTGGTCAGGTAGTCGTCGGCCCCGACGGCGAGCCCCACCAACAGGTCGGTCTCGTCGTCGCGAGCGGTCAGCATCAGTACCGGCACGGGGTGGTCGGCCTGGATGCGGCGGCAGACCTCCAGCCCGTCGAAGCCGGGCAGCATGACGTCGAGCACCACCAGGTCCGGCCGGTGGACCCGGACCGCCTCGACGCCACCCGGACCGTCGCCGGCGATCTCCACCTCGAAACCCTCCGCCCGCAGGCGGGCCGCCACCGATTCGGCGATGGTGCGCTCGTCCTCGACCACCAGTACCCGGCGTTGCCTCATGCCCTCCGACTGTAGGGACCGGCCGTGGAGAGCGGTGGGGCACGTTGTGAACAACCTGTGGAGGTGACGGACGGAGTTGTGCGGGTGAGGCGGTACGGCGAAGGGCCGGCGACTGCTGCCACCGGCCCTTCGAACCTGGTTGTCCGTGCCGTCGTCAGCCGGTGGTGATAACCATGTCGACGATCAGGGTGCCGCTGGCCGGCACCGGGTAGACGCCGGGTGCCGGCGGGGTGGGTCGACGCGGTGGTACGGATCCGCTCTGACCCGACGCGGCCGTGTGGACGTTTGGCGCGGCAGAGACCGCCAGCCGATTCGTGGCGGTTCTCGCCGCCGGCGAGGTGCCCCTGCCGGCGGCCCCGACTCGGGTATTGCGGCGGGGCGGAGCCTGCCTGGCGTAGTCGCCCTCGTAGTCGCGCTGGCCGTACCGCACCCGGTAGCTGAGGTAGATCGACTGACCGGGCAGCACGGTGAAGCTGTACCGCCCGTCCTGGAGCTGGCCCGTGCCCACGATGTCGCCGGTCACGGGATCGCGGGCGGTCACCGAGCCGGACTGGATCGGCACGCCGTCCTGGTTCTCGATGCTGCCGCTCACCGTCACCCCCTCGACCAGGGCGGCATCGTGGAATGCGAGGCCGCCGGCGGACACTTTGATTGGAATTGCCACAGATCGGCTGGCGGTACCGCCCGACCACTGGCTCGCAAACCGGTCGGCTCCGAACTGCACCGGCCAGTCGTACGGGCCGAGGCCGGTGATCTCGTAGCGGCCGTCCAGGTTCGCCACGGTGCCGAGCGGATCGGGGCCCGGATATCCGCTGAGCAGGCCGATCCGGGCGTTCGCCAGCGGCGTGCCGGTGGACCTGTCGGTCACCCGGCCGGCGATCGCGCCGGCCGCGTCGAGCAGCACCACCGGTGCCGTGCTTGTTACGCCGGCCTTGGCGACCATGGTTGCCGCCGCCCGTTGGTCACCGGTGCCCCCGGCCGCGCCGACCCATTGCCTGCCGTAGGTTCGCCGCGCGGTAGTGTCGGCGAAGAGGTTGTATGACCCCGCCTCCAGCTCGCCTATCGTCGCCTGGCCGTTTCCGTCCGCGCAGCCGCCGGTGCCCGCCGCGAAGGACCCGCCCCCTATCGGCATCGGGCGGATACAGACGCCGCGCACCGGTTCGCCGGTGACACGGTCGAGCACGGTTGTGGTGATCCGGGCAGCCGGGCGCAACCACACCGTGACCTCAATCGTCTTGCCCGCCTGCACCTCGATTTCGGGCGTCTCGCCGGGGAAGTAGCTGCCGTCCTCCGAATGCACGGAGAACGTGCGCCGAGTACCCAGCGGCAGCATTGCCGCGGTCAGGACACCGGTGCTGGCGCTGTGCCAGGTGTCCGTGTAGAACCGGGTGATCGGGGCGCCGGTGGAGCTGTCCTTCGCATAGATGCGTACGGAGCCGGTGGGCAGCATGCTGTCCGTGATGGTGGCCTGCTCGTCCGCACGCACCTGGACGAGTTCGGCATCGTCGAGCGTCAGCTTGCCGGGGTAGTACTGGGTATTGGGGAGGTACGAGCGGTAGCGAACCTTGTATGCGCCGACAAGCACCGCAGGGATGACGAATTTGCCGTCGCTGTCGGTGTGGCCCGGCCCGCTGAAGGACTGTCCGTCCGCGGTGACCAGGTCGACCGTCACATTGACCAGGGGAGCGTCACGGGCGTCGGTGAGCCGGCCGCTGACACTGCCAGTGGGCAGGACGGTGTCGTCGGCGACCACCTGATCGCCGGCACCGACCTCGAAGATCTCGGCGGACGCGCGATCGATTTTCTCGGGTACATACTGCCGCTGGTTCGCGTTGGGCACCGGTAGAAAGCTGACCGAGTACCGACCGGGGAACACCGGCACGCGGTACCGGCCGTCGGCATCCGTCCGGACGGTGATCACCGATGTCCTCTCGGACTGGATGACCACCAGGAGCTTCGGTACCGGCTCACCAGCCCGGTTGCGGATCTGACCGGTGATGACTCCGGCGTCCAACAGTTGTTCGTCGACCGTGCTGGTGGCCCCGTCCACGACCCAGATCTGGCTCGCGTCACCCGGGATCGCCTTCTGCGGGTGGTACTGCCGCTGGCCGATCGGGTGCTCGAACACAACGCGGTAGGGCCCGGCGGGCAGGCCGTCGATGTGGTAGTTCCCGTCCTCGTCGGTACTGGCGGAACCTCCGCTCGGGAGACTACCGCTCACGGGGCTCGCGATCACGACGATTCCGGCTGCGCTGCCGTCGTTCGTCTTCACCCGTCCGCTGATGGATCCGGTGTCCGGAAGGGCCATCGCGGGAGCTGCCCCGGATACGGTGACCGCCGCGAATACCGTGCCAGCCAGGACGGCGCGGCACGTCAGAGAGAGTCGCAATGGAGGTCCTCGGGAGAGCGCGCGGTGCTGGATGTGCGGGTGTGGTGCCGGTATCCCGCCGCGCCGATCTGGTCGCGCGATCAAGATCGACAAGGGGAAACTACCCGGTGGCCACCGCTGACGGGTCAGCCGATCGGCCGGCCTGGAGCCGATCCCAGCGGCAGCGCCGACCGCGGTAAAGCTCGAAGGACCGGTGGCGTCGGCCACCGGCCCTTCGAATCTGGTTACCCCTGACGTCGTCAGCCGCTCGTGACGACCATGTCGATGGTCAGAGTTCCGGTCGCCGGCACGACGTAGACGCCGGGCGTCGGCGGGGTGGGCCGGCGCGGCACGGAGCCGGCCGACACGGCCGGGTCGGCGGTCGCCACCGCCACGCGCGAAGCGGTCAGTGGCCGGGTCGCGGAACCCGGCGCCGGCACGATGGCCTGGCCGGCGAGCGGCGTCGCCCGGCCGTCGCGGCGCGGCGGGGCCTGGCGGCTGTAAACGCCGTCGTACTGGTGCGTGCCCTGCCGGACGCTGTAGCTCAGGTAGATCGACTGGTTGGGGAGCACGGGGAAGGCGTACCGCCCGTCCTGCATCCAGCCGCCGCCGATGTAGTCGCCCGTGTCCGGGTTGTGCGCCGTCACCCAGCCGGACTCGAACAGCGCACCATCCTGGTCCTTGATCGTCCCGCTCACCGTGACGCCCCTGACGAGGCTGGCGTCGCGGGTGGCCGTGGCGCCGGCGGTGACCTTGGTCGGGGTGGCCAGGTAGCGGCTGGCCGCGCCGCCCGACCACTCGCTGGCGAAGCCGGGCGCCCCGAAGAGCAGCGGCCATTCGTACGGGCCGAGCCCGGTCGCGCGGTAGCGCCCGTTCACGTCGGCGGAGAAGCGCACACCCCCGTCCGAGCCGGGGTGGTTGGTCAGGAGGCTGACGATCGCGTTCGGTACCGGGGCGCCGGTGGCCTCGTCCGTGACCTGACCGCTGACGGTGCCCGCCTTGTCGAGGAGCACCTGGGGCGCGGTGACGGTCGCGCCGGCCTTGGCCACCACGGTCACCGCCGCGCGCTGGTCGCCGGTGCCTCCCGCCGGGCCCACCCACTGCCGCCCGTACGGCGAGCCCTCGCCCGGATCGGCGAAGAGGTTGTACGACCCCGCGGTGAGCGCGCCGATGGTCAGCTTGCCGGTGGAGTCGGTGCAGTCGCCGTAGCCGTCCGGCAGGTGCGGGCCGCTCAGCGCCAGCGGCACCACGCAGACGTTGGGCACGGGTTTGCCGGTGGCACGATCGACGACGGTGGTGGCGATCCGCGCCGCGCGCTGCAGCCGGACGACCACCTCGACGGTCTGGTCGGCCTTGATCTCCGCCACCGGCGCGAAGGCGCTGAGGTAGGACCCGTCCGAGGTGTAGACGAGGTACTCCGGCCTGCTGCCCTGGGCGAGATCGCCGAAGGTGATGGACCCGGTGCCGTTGCTGCAGCGGATGTCCGCGCAGAAGTTGGGGACCGCCGCGCCGGTCACGGCGTCGACGGCGACGACGCGCAGCGAACCGGTGGGCAACCAGGCGTCCGAGATCCGGGTCTGCTCGTCCGCGCGTACCTCGACCGGGTCCGCCGCCTCCGGCGTCACCTTGCCCTTGTAGTACTGGTAGCGGCCGTCCCGGTAGAACCCGATCCGGTAGGAGCCGACGAGGAGAGCCGGCACGTTGAACGCGCCGTTGCCATCCGTGCTGAGGTCCCACCAGGAGCTTTCGCCCCCTGCGGTACTCAGCTCGACGGAGGCGTTGGCGACCGGCCTGCCGGCGAGGTCCGTGAAGCTGCCCGAAAGGCTGCCGGTGGGCAACGCCTGGTCGTCGACGTTCACCTCCCCGCCGGCCGCGACGTCGAAGTGCCCGGCCGAGGCCTGGTCGAGCTTGCCCGGCACGTACTGCTCCTGCGTCGCACCCCAGAAGGGTTGGAAACTGACCATGTGGCGACCGGGGAAGACCTCCAGGCGGTACCGCCCCTCCGCGTCGGTCGAGCCGGACTGCCAGTCGCCGTCGTCCGGCCGGGCCTTCACCGGTACGTACGGCATCGGCTGGCCGCCCTTGTCGCGGAGCGTCCCCGTGATGACGCCGGTCGGCAGCAGTTGCTCGTCAACGGTGGTCGACGCACCGCCGACCACCGAGATGCTTTCCGCTTCCCCGATCCGGGTCTTCCGGTGGTAGTACTGGGCCGGCCCGCCGGAATTCTTGATTTCGACGAGGTAGGAGCCGGTGGCGAGCCCGTCGATGCGGTAGTTGCCGCTCGGGTCGGTGCTGGCGGAACCCGCCGACTCCCAACCGTCCCAGGTGTACGCGGTGACGACGGCCGTGGCCGGGGCGCCGCCGCTGGTGGTGATCCGGCCACCGATCGATCCGGTGCCGGCGGCGATGGCGGGGGGTGCCCCGGACAGGACGACCGCCGCGAGGGTCGCGCCGGCCAGAACGGCCCGACGCGCCAGGAGAAAGTTCAAGGTGTCCCCGTAAAGGTGATGGAATGCCCCGCTGTCGAGCGAAGTCGGTGATCCACGATCCCGTTTGATGATCAGCGAGAGCGAGACTATTTCCCGGTCGTCGACCGGTGTCTCGGCCGATCGGGCGGCTTTCCGGCCACCGCGACGGCAATAGCGGGGACGGCAACAGCGGGGACGGCGATACGGGGGCGGCAACAGCGGCTGGGCGATACCGGCCACGGCGGCACCGGTACGGCGATGCGCGGTGATATGCGGGAGGGCCGGCCCGCGAGCGGACCGGCCCTCCCGTGTGTGCTGTCGACGTACGTGGTGTCGACGTTTGCGCTGCTCCGCGGTTCAGTCCGTCGGTACCACGATCTCGACGGTCAGCGTCCCGCTGGCCGGTACGAGATAGACGCCGGCCGACGGCGGCGTGGGCCGGCGCGGGGCGGAACCCGTCGCCGCCGCCGTACCGGTGGTGGCCGGCGCCGTGGGCGTGCCGGCCGGCGACGCGGCGGCGGTCGGCGGGGCCGTCGGTGCGAGCGTGACCGTGGCCGACGGTGCCGGAGCACCTGGCGGCAGCGACCGGCGCGGCGGTACGAGCCGGGCCGGTTCCGACGGTGGGGTGCTCGCGATCTCCGTGGGAGTCGGGGCGCCCGGCGTCACCGTCGCGTTCCCGCCGGCCGCCGCGTCTCCACCGGCCGGCGCGGCCCGCCCGTCGCGTCGCGGTGCCGGCTGCGGGACGTACTCGCTGCGGTAGTACCGCCCCTCGGCGTCGCCGACCTCGTAGCTGAAGTAGACGGGCTGGCTCGGCAGGACCGGGAACCGGTAGCGCCCGTCCGCATTCACCCAGACCGTACCGGCGACGTCGCCGGTGCCGGCGTTGTGCGCCTGCACGAACCCGTTCCCGAGTGGCTCGCCCGCCCGGCTGGTGATGGTGCCGTCGACGGTGACGGAGTCCTTGCGCAGGCCGATGTCGTACGTGGCGGTGCCACCGGCCGGGACCTTGATCCGAGTCGCCTCGTACCGACTGGCCACGCCGCCCGACCACTGGTCCGGGTAATCGTCGTAACCCAGGAAGAGCAGGGGCCACTCGTACGGGCCCAGCTCCGTGATCTGGTACCTGCCGTTGGCGTCGGTGGTGATGTCCTCGGGCGGGCCGGAGCCGGCGTGGTAGGAGAGGAGGCTCACCCGCGCGTCAACGACCGGAGCACCGGTCGCCTTGTCGGTCACCCGGCCCGAGATGGTGCCCGCCCTGTCGAGCAGCACCCTCGGGCCGGCGACGGTCGTCCCCGCCTTAACCAGCACGGTCACCACCGCGCGCTGGTCGCCGGTGCCGCCCGACGCGCCGACCCACTGCCGCCCGTATCCCGACGGCGGATCCGACCAGCCGGGATCGGCGAAGAGGTTGTACGAGCCGGCCTCCAGCGGGCCGATGGTCATCCGTCCGGCGCCGTCGGTGCAATCGCCGTAGCCGTCGGGCAGGTGCGGGTTCCGTACGGTGAGCGCGAAGACGCAGACGTCGGCCAGGGGCGCGCCCGTCGCGCGGTCGACGACGGTGGTGGTGATCCGACCGGCGAGCCGCAGCCGGACCGTGACGTCGACCGTCTTGTTCGCCTGGACCTCGACGAACGGGGTTTCCTGCGGGAAGTAGCTGCCGTCCTCGGTGCGGACGTAGAACTGCTGGCGGCTGCCCTCCGGCAGTCCGCTCAGAATCACCGCCCCGGTGCCGTTGCTGCATTCACCGTCCGCGCAGAAGTTGGCGACCGGCGCGCCCGTGTCGGCGTCGACGGCGAGGACGCGGACCGAACCGGTCGGCAGCAGGCTGTCGGCGATTCGGGCGTCCTGGTTCGCCGTCACCACGACCTGGTCGGCGTGCTCGTAGTCGAGCTTGCCCCGGTAGTACTGGTAGCGGTCGCCATGCTCGAACGAGACCCGGTACGCGCCGGCCAGCAGGGTCGGGAGGGTGAACTCTCCGTTGTCGTCGGCGGTCGTGGTCTCGTACCCGGGCTCGGCCCTGACGTAGGCCCCGGCCAGCGGCGCGCCGTTGGGCGCGGTGAGCCGCCCCGACAGGCTGCCCGTGCCGAGCGCGGTGTCGTCGGCGACAACCTCCTCGTTCGGCCGTACCTCGAACACGGTGGCCGCGGCTTCGTCGATCTGCCCCGGTACGTACTGGTCCTGGTACGACCCCGGGACGGGTGTGAAGGAGACGACGTACCGGCCGGGCAGCGCGGAGATCCGGTAACGGCCGTCGTCGTCGGTGAAACCGTACGCGCTGTCCCCGGTCTCCATCTGCCGGGCGAAGATGCTCAACGCGGGGACGGGAGCGCCGGCGGCGTCCTTGATCTGGCCGACGATGGTGCCGCCGGCCAGGAGTTGCTCGTCCACCCGGGTCGCCGTTCCGTTGACGACCGCGATGCCGTCGGCGTCCGAGAGGCTCCGCTTGTGCAGGTGGTACTGCTCGGGCCCGCCCTCCGGCGCGAAGCCGAGGAAGTACGACCCCGTGCCGAGATTGCCGAAGCGGTAGTTACCGCCGCCGTCGGCCCGTGTGGAGCTGACGTATTCCCTGGTCTCGAAGGGCTTTTCGGCATAGAGGTCCACCCGGGCGTTGGCGGCTGCCGCGCCGCTGGCCGTGGTGAGGTGGCCGGTGATCGATCCGGTGCCGGTGGCCGCCGCCGCGGGGGGTGACCCCACCAGGACGACGGCCCCGAGTGTCGCGCCGGCCAGGACGGCGCGGCGCGTCAGGGGAAATCGCAATTGACGTCCTCAAGGGAGAGAGAGCGACTGCCGGGACGCCCGTTTGCCGTGCATATGCATGCGTCGATCCGCGCCCCGGGTCGAGATTGACCGGGCGACGATATTTCACCGCCGCCGCGCCTGGTCTCGGCCGTTCGGGCGGGACTCGTACGGGCCGAGTCGGCCGAGGGAGTGGTGGATAACCTGTGGATAGTCGCCCAAGGTTGTGGATAACTCGCTCGACAGTGGGTCGGACCAGCGCGTACGTCGGCGTGGACGATGTGGAAAACTCCACCGACCGCCCGGTTCCGGTCCACCCCCAGCCGGCGGGCGCTGGATCCGCTTCGACCCCGGCTCCGGTCCGCCCCTGCCCGACGGCGTGGACTCCATCCCGGCCCCGCGTGCCTGCCTGGATCTTGTCCCGACCCCGCCGGCTACCGGTTCCAGTCCTGTTTCGCCGCGCGGACCAGCTTGTCCTTCAGCTCCCTGGTGTGCCGGCGGCTGACCGGCAGCTCGGTGCCGTCGACCACCACCACGTAACCGGAGTTGGCCAGCCGCAGCTCGGCGATCAACCGAAGCTGCACCAGGTACGAGCGGTGGATCCGGACGAACCCGGCGTCGGCCCAGCGCTCGGCGAGCGTCGCCAGCGGCACCCGGACCAGGTGGGAGCTCTCGGCCGTGTGCAGCCGCGCGTAGTCGCCCTGCGCCTCGACCCACCGTACGGCCGAGCGCGGCAGCATCCGCGTGGTCCCCGCCAGCTCCACCGGGATCGTCGGGTCCTCCTCCGCCCGGGCCAGCGCGGCGGGGTGGCTCGGTACCACCCGGGAGCCGACCACCCGGCGCAGCGACTCGGCCAGCCGCTCGGCCCGTACCGGCTTGCGCACGTAGTCGGTGACGCCCAGGTCGAAGGCGTCCACCGCCGCGTCGTCGTACGCGGTGACGAAGACGATCGCCGGCGGCCGTGCGAACCGGCGCAACAGCCGGGCCAGCTCCATCCCGTCGAGACCGGGCATGCGGATGTCCAGGAAGACCGCGTCGACGTCGGTGTCGCGCAGCACCCGCAGCGCCTCGGTGGCGTCCGAGGCGGTGTGCAGGCGGGCCACCCGTGGATCCGCGCGCAGGTGGTAGGCCAACTCGTCCAGGGCAGGCGGTTCGTCGTCCACCGCGAGCACGCGCAGGAAGCCGGTCACGTCCACTCCTCACCGCCGCGGCCGGTCACGCACTGGCCCGTACGTGCCGGTGGAACTTCGGGATCCGCATGCTCACCTTCGTACCCGACCCGACCCCGGTCTCCACGACCAGCCCGTACTGGTCGCCGAAGACGGAGCGGAGCCGCTCGTCCACGTTGGAGAGTCCGACGTGCTGGCCGGAGTCCTCGACCGGGTCCGCGGACGACTCCGGGTCGCCCGCCGCCAGGCCCGCCACCAGTACCGCCGGGTCCATGCCGACGCCGTCGTCCTCCACGGTGATGTGGCACTCGGCGCCCGCGTCCCGCGCCTCGATGCTGACCATGCCGGTACCGGGCTTGCGGGACAGGCCGTGCCGTACCGCGTTCTCGACCAGCGGTTGCAGGCAGAGGAACGGCACGCCGACCGGTAGCACCTCGGGCGCGATCTGGAGGCGTACCTGCAACCGGTCGCCGAACCGGGCGCGCTCGATCGTGAGGTAGCGGTCGATCGAGCGAAGCTCCTCGGCGAGCGTGGTGAACTCGCCGTGGGCCCGGAACGAGTACCGGGTGAACTCGGCGAACTCCAGGATCAGTTCGCGGGCCCGCTCCGGGTCGGTACGGACGAACGAGGCGATCGCGGTCAGCGCGTTGTAGATGAAGTGCGGGCTGATCTGCGCCCGGAGCGCCCGTACCTCGGCGCGGGCCAGCCGCTCCCGCGACGAGTCGAGTTCGGCCAGCGCGAGCTGGGTGCTCGCCCAGTGGGCGGTCTCCAGGGTCGCCTGCACCAGGCCGGGGGCGGGGTGGTCGTCGGCGACGGCGACCAGCGCGCCGGTCGCCCGCCCCGGCCCGGCCAGCGGCGCCACCACGGCACCCCGGACCGGGCAGTCCACCCGGTCGCAGTGCAGCTCCGACTGACCCAGTACCGCCGACCGGTCGCTGGTGATCGCCCGGCGGGCGGCCGCGGCCAGTTGCTCGCCGTGGTGGCCGCCCCGCCCGTCGAGCGCGAGCAGGCCGTTGGCGTCGAAGAGGGCGAGACCGGCCGCCCCGACCAGGGTGCGCAGGTGGCGTACGGCCTTCCCGGCGGCGGTCGCGCTGAGGCCGGTGCGCAGCGGGTCGGCGGCGAGTCCGGCGGTGTGCAGCACGTCGTACGTCGCCCGCTGGGTCGCCGTGGCGATGCTCCGGCGGGCCCGCAGCCGTACCACCGCGAACATGGCGGCGCCGAGCGCGCTCACCAGCGCGACGACCGCGAGCGCCGCGGACAGGTTCGCCCTCACGCACAGATCTAAACCGCTCGACGGCCCCGGGGCAATGTCGCAACCCGCGCCGTCCCCCGCCTGCGAGTCGCGCCGCCGCCCGCAGGCGTCACCAAGCGGAGGGAGCGAAGCGACTGGAGCGACTGGCGCCTACAGGGCGGCTTTCCGGGCGCGCGAGCCGCCCGAGCGGAGCGAGGGCCAGAAACTCAGTACGCGCCCTTGCGGGCGAGGACGACGCCGATGGTGCGCCAGAGGATGCTGAGGTCGTAGGCGAGGGACCAGTTGTCGACGTAGTAGAGGTCCAGCCGGACCGCCTCGTCCCAGGAGAGGTCGGAGCGGCCGGAGACCTGCCACAGGCCGGTCATGCCGGGGCGGACCAGCAGGCGGCGGCGGACGTCGCCGAGGAAGTCGCCGTCGTCGGCGGGGAGCGGGCGGGGGCCGACCAGGGACATCTCGCCCCAGAGCACGTTGATCAGCTGGGGCAGCTCGTCGAGGGAGCTGGCCCGCAGGAAGCGGCCGACCGGGAAGACCCGCGGATCCTGCTTGATCTTGAAGAGCATGCCGTCGGTCTCGTTCTGGTCGACCAGCCCGGCGAGCCGATCCTCGGCGTCGACGTACATGGTGCGGAACTTCCAGACCCGGAACGTACGGCCCTCGTGCCCGACCCGGGGCTGCCGGAAGAAGACCGGACCGGGGTCGGAGATCCGGATCGCGAGCGCGATCACGATGAAGAGCGGGATGAGCAGCAACAGCCCGAGACCGGCCGCGACCCGGTCCATCAGGTTTTTCACCAGCAGGGCCGGACCCGACAGGGTCGGTTCCTCGACGTGCAGCAGCGGCAGGCCCTCGATGGGCCGGATGTGCACCCGGGGGCCGGCGATGTCGGTCAGCTGCGGGGCGACGATCAAGTCGACCCCGGAGCCCTCCAGCTGCCAGGCGAGCCGGCGCAGCTCGCCCGGTTCCGCGCTGGCCGAGCCGCAGACCGCGATCGTGTCCCCGCCGACCTCGCGGACCAGGGCGAGCACGTCGCGACCGGCGTAGACCGGCACCGGGGTCTCGATCCCGCGTACGGCGGCGTAGCCGTCGGTGAGGTGGATCGCGACCGGCACCAGGCCGGCGGCCGGGCTGCGGGTGACGGCGGTGTAGACCTCCAGCGCCTCGGGGAGCGTGCCCACCAGCACCATCCGGTGCGCGGCGTGCCCGGCCCGCTTGCGGATCACGTGCAGCACGTACCGGGCCAGGATGCGGGCGAGCAGGATCAGCACCATCGCGCCGACCAACGCGGTGGCGACCGAAAGCCGGGACAGGTCGAGCTGCCTGGCGAAGGCGATGAACGAGACGGTGGCGGCCACGGTCACCGCGGCCCGGACCACCCGTTTGAACTCGTCGGCGCCGAGGCCCAGGTAGCGGCGGTCGTACGCCCGGTTGCCCCAGAGCACCAGCAGCCAGCCGAGCGGGAGGAAACCGTACGCGATGCCGTAGAACCAGTTGTGCCAGCCGGAGAAGCCCGAGTTGGCCTGGGGAAGCAGGGCGATGGCGATCCAGCTGGCCAGCGCCGCCGCGCCGAAGTCGAGCAGGACGAGGACGACGGTGTAGGGCCGGTGCCACCGGGAGACGCGCCGGCGGGCCCGCGCCCACGCGGAGCGGGGTACGCCGTTGGTCGGGTTGGGCGTCGGCGGCTGGATCTCGAAGCTGTCGACGTGCCGCGCATAGTTGGTCCGGCCTGAGTTGCCTACCGGACGCTGGAGGCTTGTCGTCACCTCACCTACGTCCTCCCGCATGACACGCGCTGCCCACTCGCCATAAGGGCTCGGGTCGCCCACCGTCACAGTCTCCCACCGCGACACCCGGGAGAACTCGACCCGAGGGACATTACGCCCCACCGCCGCGCGGTGGGAGCCGGCCGGCCACCCCCGAAGACGGAGCCGGTAGACCGAGTCACTATACCGATGGATGGGGTCCGTGGAAGGGCTGCGCGCTGGGCAGTTGTACCGCTCGTGCGGCATTCCTTCCCCTGCTGGCGAATCTGGTTACTCACCGCACAAGCCGGGACAGCCGACGGTCAGCGAGCGGCTTGCCCCCGGTCTGGCAGGTCGGGCAGTACTGGAGGCTCGAATCGGCGAACGAGACCTCGCGCACCGTATCGCCACAGACGGGACAGGGAAGGCCAGTCCGGGCGTGGACCCGCAGGCCCGAGCGCTTCTCGCCCTTCAACTCGGCCGCCCGCTGCCCCACCGATCGGGCCACGGCGTCGCCCAGCACCGCCCGGGTCGCCTCGTGCAGCGCGGCGAGCTGCGCCTCCGTGAGCCGGTCGGTGATCGCGAACGGCGAGAGCCTGGCCGCGTGCAGGATCTCGTCGGAGTACGCGTTGCCGACCCCGGCCAGCACCTGCTGGTCGGTGAGCACCCCCTTGACCTGGCCCCGCCGGCTGCGCAGCCGCGCCGCGAAGGTCTCCAGGTCGGCCGCGAGCGCGTCCGGGCCCAGCTTGGCCACCCCCGGCACCTGCCCGGGGTCCATCACCAGGTACGCCGCGAGCTTCTTCTGGGTGCCGGCCTCGGTCAGGTCGAAGCCGGAGCCGTCGTCGAGGCGTACCCGTACCGCGATGGGGCCCTTGCCCGGTTTCAGCGGCGTGGCGGACGGAAACGACTCCCGGTAGTGCAGCCAGCCGGCGCGGGCCAGGTGGACCACCAGGTGCAGCTCGCCGTCGAGGACCACGTCGAGGAACTTGCCGTGCCGCCGGGCGTCCACGACCGCCCGCCCCGACGCCGTCGACGGCGCGGGGTCGTACGTCTTGAGCGCGCTGATCGCGGAGATCTCCAGCCGCTCGACGCGGTGGCCGACGGCCCGCTCACGCAGGTAACCGGCGAGCGCCTCCACCTCGGGTAACTCGGGCACGTCACCAACGGTAGCGTCTGTACGAGCCAGCGAGGGGGAGCGATCTCCGCGAGCCCCGCCGGCGCCGACGAGACCAGCCCGGCCGGCGAGCACGAGGAGCCCCGGCCGGCGGGACCGGGACCAGCCCGGCAGCCGCGGACGGAAGGTGAACACCGTGAAGGTGGTCGTTGCGCACAACCGGTACCGGGAGGCGGCTCCCTCCGGCGAGAACGTGATCGTCGACCTGGAGATCGCCCAGCTCGGGGCGGCCGGGGTCGAGGTGCTGCCGTTCCTGCGCAGCTCGGACGAGATCCCCACCATGCCCAAGACCGCCAAGGCGCTGCTGCCGATCTCGCCGATCTACGCGCCGCGGGCCCAGCACGACCTGGCCGAGCTGCTCCGGACGCACCGGCCGGACGTGCTGCACCTGCACAACCCGTACCCGCTGCTCTCGCCCTGGGTGGTCCGGACCGCGCACCGGTACGGCGTGCCGGTGGTACAGACCGTGCACAACTACCGCCAGGTCTGCTCCTCCGGCGTCTACTACCGGGACGGGCACATCTGCCAGGACTGCCGGGGCCGGGCGCTGGGCGTACCCGCGATCGTGCACCGCTGCTACCGCAACTCCCGGGCGCAGAGCGCGCTGATGGCGACCACCCTGGCCGTGCACCGGCCCACCTGGCGTTCGGTGGACCGCTACATCGCCCTCACCTCGGCCGTCGCCGAGCACCTGCGCGACTACGGCATCCCGGCCGAGCGGATCGTGGTCAAGCCGAACGCGATCCCCGACCCGGGCGCGCCCGCGCCGCTCGGCGACGGCTTCCTCTTCTACGGCCGGCTCTCCCCGGAAAAGGGGGTCGCGCTGCTGCTCAACGCCTGGCGGCAGCACCCGGAGGGGAGCCTCGGCCGGTTGCGGATCGCCGGCGACGGGGAGCTGCGGGAGCTGGTCGAGGCCGAGGCCGTCGAGCGGTCGGACGTCGAGTACCTGGGCGTGCTGGACCGGGACGGGGTGCGCGCGGCACTGCGGGACACCGCCGTCGTGCTGGCCGTACCGACCTGGCACGACGTCCTGCCCACCGTCGTGATCGAGGCGCTGGCCAGCGGCCGGCCGGTGCTCGGTACCGCGCTCGGCGGCGTGCCGTACCTGGTCGGCATGGACGATCCGGCGACCGCCGCCGGCTGGGTGGTACCGCCGGAGCCGGCCGCGCTGGCCGCCGCGCTGCCGGCGGCCCGCGAGCGCGCGGCCGCGCTGGCGCCGCTGGCCCGCGCCCGCTACGAGCGCACCTTCCACCCGGACGTGGTCACGGGCCGGCTGCTCGACGTGTACGCGGGCCTCGCCCGCCGCCCGGCGGACGCCCCGCACCCGTCGGACGCCCCGCACCCGTCGATCTAGGGCAAATCCCCGCTAGTGGATCTCTAATCACGACGATTTGCCCTAGATCGACGAGGCGGCGGCGCGGGGTCAGCGGAGTGCGGCGCGGGCGGTGAAGGCGATGCTGGCGAGCAGGAACCCGCCGTTGACCACGGTGAAGGCGGCGACCACCCAGACGCTCCACTGCGGGGCGAACGTCAGCACCAGCCCCGTCAGCGTGATCACGGCGCCGTAGTCGCGGACCAGCTTCACCACCCGTACCGGCAGGGAGGTCGAGGTGACCATGCTCGCCGCGTTCGGCCCCGACTGCATCACGGAGGTCACCAGGTTGACCATCCAGGTGCCCGCGAACGCCGCTACCAGCCAGACCGGGGTGCCGGGGCGCTGCGCCACGGCCGTCGTGCCCAGCGCCGTCACCAGTGCGATCTGCGCCGCCACGTCGCAGAGCACGTCGATCCGGGCCCCCGCCGGGCTGCCCTGGCCGGTGACCCGGGCCAACTGCCCGTCCGCGCAGTCGAGCGCGTACGCCACCTGCCAGCCGAGCAGCGCGGCCAGCCCGACGGCCCAGGCCGGTACGGCGCCGGCGGCGACCCGGTCGGCGAGCGCCACCGCGGTGACCGAGACGGCGAGCCCGAGCACCAGATTCGCCAGCGTCAACGCGGTCGGGCTGAGCCCGAGCCGGTGCGCGGTGAGCGCGAAGGCGGCCCCGAGCCGCTGGCTGATCGCCTCGCTGAACAGCCCACCGCCCCGGTTGACCCGGTAGAAATCGGCGGCGCCGGGGCGGAACGGCTCAGTTGAGGTGGTTGCGGAGTGCATCGCCGTAGTCTGCCAGCCGCTGCGCGGTCTGCTCGGGCGACAGGTCCAGGTGTTCGAGGATGGTGTACCGGTCCGGCCGGGTGCGCGGCGCGAACTGCACGGCCCGGACGAACTGGTCGTCGGTGAGCCCCACGTCGGACGGGAGCCGGGGCAGGTTGTGCCGGGCCAGGCAGGCCGACATCTGGGCGAAGCGGGGCCGGTCGCCGCGCAGCCAGGTGCAGAAGAGCGCGCCGAGTCCGGCGAGTTCCCCGTGCGAGGCGGTCTCCGGGAAGAGCGCGTCGACGGCGTGCATGATCTCGTGGCAGCCGCCGCTGGAGGGCCGGCTGGTGCCGCAGACCGCCATCGCCAGGCCACTGGCGATCAGCCCTTCGGCGAGGACCGTGACGAAGGCGTCGTCGGCCATGTCGCCCGGGTGGCTGAGCAGGGCCTCGGCGGCCATCCGGGCCAGCGAGGCGGCCAGGCCGTCGACCGGCTCGCCGCGTACCTCGCGGGCGAGTTCCCAGTCGGCGAGCGCGCTGATGTTGCTCACCACGTCGCCGATGCCGGCCCGGTTGTGCCGCTCCGGACCGCTCTCCACGAAGTCCAGGTCGACCAGGACGGCGATCGGGATGTGCACCCCGTACGAGCCCTTGATCCCGTCGCTGACCAGGCTGGCGACCGGCGACGCGATGCCGTCGTTGGCCAGGCTGGTCGCGATCGAGACCATCGGCAGCCCGCGCCGCGTCGCCGCGTACTTGGCGACGTCGATGGTCTTGCCGCCGCCGATGCCCACCACCGCGTCGTACGAGCGGGCGCGCAGCTTCCCGCCGAGGTCGTCCGCGGCCTCCAGCGTGCCCCCGGAGACCGTGAAGACGTCGGCCGAGCGCAGCGAGGGCTGGATCAGCTCGGCGATCCGCTCCCCCTGCCCGGGGCCGACCACCACCGCCACGTCACCGCCGGACGAGATCCGCCCGTCGGCCAGGATCGGGCCGAGGTCGGCGACCGCACCCCGGCGCACGTCGATGGCGAGCGGGGTCATGACCGTACGGGCTAGTAGCGGCATGCGATCTCCCGCGCCCGGGCCAGGTCCGCGTGGTTGTCGACCTCGACCCAGTCGACCTCGCCGATCGAGGCGGCCCGCACCTCGCCACCCCGGTCGGCGAACTCCTGGTAGCCGTCCTCGTAGTAGAGGTTCGGGTCGCGCCGCCAGGTGGTCTCCAGCGCGTCGGCCAACTCCGCGGCGACGTGCGGTTCGATCAGGGTCGCGCCGATGTACTCCCCGTACGCCTCGGCCGGGTCCATCAGCTTCGTGATCCGGGTCAGCTGGCCGTTCGCGTCGAAGGTGGTCTTCATCTCCTCGTCGGCGAGCCGCTTGATGTCGTCGACCGCGAGCAGGATGCCGGGACCGCGCTGGGCGAGCAGGGTCTTCTCCACCCCGACCGGGTGCACGGTGTCGCCGTTGACCAGCAGCGCGCCCTTGGCGAAGTGGTCCCGGGCCAGCCAGAGGGAGTAGGCGTTGTTCCACTCCTCGGCCTTGTCGTTGTGGACCAGGGTCAGCCGTACGCCGTACCGCTCCTGCAGCGCGGCCTGGCGGGACTCGACCGCCTCCGCGCGGTACCCCACCACCACGGTGACGTCGGTCAGCCCGACCTCGGCCAGGTTGCGCAGCGCGATGTCGAGGATCGTCGTCTCGCCGTCCACGGGCACGAGCGCCTTGGGCAGTGTGTCGGTGTACGGGCGCAGGCGACGCCCGGCACCGGCGGCGAGCACCAGACCGATCATCTCGGGTTCCTTCCTCACGACGGGGGCCACCACGGCGACGGCCGGTACCTCGGCGGCCGGTCCCCGCCCGCGGGCGCGGCGCCGGCCACCGCACGGAGGATAGCTCCGGGCCGGGTGGGCCAGTGGATCGCGCCCGTTCGTCCGTTCTTGGTACGGGGTTAAACCGCCCGTCACATCCGGTTTCCCCGCGGCGTCCGGTTCAGGCCGGCCCGAGCGCCGGAGCTGGCGTGTGCGCGAGCCCGGGTCGGCCCGTGCGTGCGCGGCGTCGGCCCGGGTCAGCCGGGCAGGGCGGCCAGGTCGGCGAGGAAGGTCAGCCGCTGCGCCGGCGGCAGTACCTCGTACGGTCCGGCCGCCCGACGGTCGGTTTCCGCCTCGATCGCCTCGCGCTCCGGTCCCGGGGCGAGGGCGGTGATGCTCCGGGCGGTGTGCCCGGCCGCCTGCCAGGCGGCGGCGTGCGCGTCGGCCCGGTGGTAGCGGAGGCTGCCGAGCCGGTTCAGCAGCAGAACGCCGGGCGGCGTGCCGTCCGGCTCGTGCGGGGGTGCCATGGCGTGGAAGGCGTCGCCGCCGTCGGTGGCCGCCGCTGCGAGCAGCCGGCCGAGCGCCTCCACCAGCCGGGCGACCCGTTCCGCGTGCCCGGACCAGATCTCGGCCGTCACTCCGGCGTGCAGCTGGTAGAGCTCCTGGAGGAAGGCGTGGCCGCGGGTGGTCGCGGCGAAGCCGCCGTCGACCCGGTGGATCATTCCGTGCGCCAGCTGCTTGTCCAGCACCCGCTGGCACTCGGCCGGGTCGGCGTACCGGGTGACCGCCGCGAAGCCGGCGCCGCTGACCACGCCGTAGGGGGCCGCCAGCCGGGTCCGGAAGTCGATCAGGAAGCCGATCGCGGCCGGGCCGCCGTACCGCTTGCCCAGCTCGATCCCGCCCCGGTCCCGGCTCGCCCGCATCGCCGCCGTGAAGACCCGGTCGACGGCCGGCGCGACCCGCCCCGCGAGGAGGTACGGCGCCAGCGGATCCTCGTCGCTCACAGGCCGATCGAGTGCAGCGCGGCGAACCCGTCCTCGGCGATGCGGCGGATCAGGCCATCGTTGACGTGACGGTGCTCGTCGAGCACGGCCAGTTCCCCCTCGGTGAGCCAGCGGAACTCGGTGTGCTTGCCGACCTCCAGCCGCGGGCGGCCCAGGTCGCCGTCGACGCGTACCAGGAAGTCGGTCTCCAGCCGCGCGAGCCCGTCGTCGCCGGTGTAGCGGTACTCGCCGACGGCGCCCAGTACGTGGGACAGCGTCCAGCCGGTCTCCTCCTCGACCTCGCGGCGCAGCGCCTCCTCGACCGTCTCGCCCGGCTCCAGGTGGCCGCCGACGACGTCCCAGCAATTGGGAAATAGGCGCCGGTGCGGGGAGCGGCGCTGGAAGAAGATCCGGCCGTCGTCGTCGACGATCAGAGCGCCGGCGCAGCGTAGGGGCTCGGTGGACACCGTACGACAGTAGCGACCCGCGGGACCTCGCAATAGTGCGTGGTTCCCCCGGTGCGCGGCCGTCCCCCGGGGCCCGGCCCCGAGCCCGCCGCGGCGGTCGGACGCGGACTCCCGCCCCGGGCCGGAGGGCGGAAGTCGCCGCTTTCCCCCGGGCGGGGGCTCACCATGCGGACACGGGCATACCTGCGCCGTTGTGGCCATGGTCACCCGTACGCTCAGTAGTCATGACTGCCGAGCAGCTGATCTCCTTTGCCCGCGGGGCGCCCTCGTTGGACATCATCGATATCGACGGGCTCAAGGCCGCGACGCTGCGTGCCTTCGAGGCCGATCCGGCCGGGATCACCGCCTACGGCCCGTCGGCCGGCTACGCGCCACTGCGGGAGTGGATTGCCGCCAAGCACGGCGTCGAGGTCGACCAGGTCCTGGTGACGAACGGATCCCTGCAGGCCGACGCCTTCCTCTTCGACTACCTCGTGGAGCCCGGTGACGCGGTCGTGGTGGAGCGGCCGACCTACGACCGGACGCTGCTGAACCTGCGACAGGCCGGTGGCGAGATCCACGCGGTGACCATCCAGCCGGACGGGGTGGACACCGACGAGCTGAGCAAGCTGCTTGAATCCGGCGTACGCCCCAAGGTCGCCCACATCATCCCGAACTACCAGAACCCGGCGGGGGTCACGCTGTCGCTGGAGAAGCGGCACGCGCTGCTCGATCTGGCCGCCCAGTACGGCTTCGTCATCTTCGAGGACGACCCGTACGCGGACATCCGGTTCCGGGGCGAGCAGCTGCCCACCATGCTCTCCCTGGACGACCGGGGCGTGGTGGTCCACGCCTCCAGCTTCACCAAGACCATCTGCCCCGGCGTCCGGGTCGGGTACCTGGTCGGGCCGGCGTCGCTGATCGCCGACATCGCGAAGCGGGCGACCAACCTTTACATCTCCCCGGGGATGGTGGCGCAGGGCACGGTGCACCAGTTCTGCGTCTCCGGTGACATCGGCCGCTCGGTCGAGACCGTCCGCGCCGCGCTCGGCGAGCGGGCCCGGGTACTGGCCGACTCGCTGCGGACGTACATCCCCGCGGCCCAGTTCGTGGAGCCGGACGGCGGCTACTTCCTCTGGATCGAGCTGCCGGCGGACGTACGCGGCGACGACCTGGCCCGCGCCGCCGCCGAGCGGGGGGTGGCCGTGGTCAAGGGCAGCGACTTCGCGCTCGACGGCGGGCAGCACGCGGTGCGGCTGGCGTACTCGGCGGTCACGGTCGACAAGATCGAAACTGGCGTACGCCGGCTGGCCGAGGCGGTCGAGGCCGTACGGCGCTGAGGTTCGCCGCGCACCGTCGGCAATTTCTGTCGGGTATCCGACAATTCCTCGTCATTGCCGGTCCGGGGTTCCCACCGGGCCGGCAAGAGGCACACAATGCTGCCAGCGCCCGCCGTCGAATCGGCGGGGCGCGTAGGCAGAACCCCCCGCCCCCCAAGGCGCCGGGTGGGCCGCCCGCACCTCACCCCCCGACGCGGCCGGTCCACCCGGCGCCGCCCCAAAGGAGAAGCAGCCGGATCGTCCCCACCCGGCGCCGCACGGCAGCACCGGCCAAGGAGAAACAGCCCGGCGCGGTCGGACCCGTCCCCACCCGGCGCCGTCCGGCAGCACCGGCCGAGGCGAGCAGGGGCGGCGGTCGGCCCCAGCTCTTGATCATTCGATCGTCGCTCGGTCGGCGTAGCCTGCAATCCGCGATGCATACCGGCGGAGGGAGGCAAGGCGCGATGACGGACCGGATTGATCGGGACCGGCGTACGGGTGACCGGGACGTGCGGATGGTAAGGGCGCGGCCGGCCTGGACCGCGCCGGTGCGCGCGATGACCCGCATGCTCAACACCGAGGGTAGTCAGCCGCGCCCCCGGCAGGCCCCCGACGAGCGCAGCTCGGTCGTCGACTGCGGTCTCTACGTCGACGGGGTACGCCAGCCCGGCGAGCACGGCTACGCCGAGGCGCTCGCCGCCGCGCGGCGCGAACAGCAGGGGTTCGTCTGGTTGGGGCTGCACGAGCCGGGCCCGGCCGAGATGGCCGCCATCGCCGAGACGTTCGGCCTGCACGAGCTGGCCGTCGAGGACGCCGTCAAGGCGGAGCAGCGACCCAAGCTGGAGCGCTTCGGCGACGTGAGCTTCCTGGTGCTCCGCACCGCGCGCTACGTGGAGCACGGCGAGCTGACCGAGAACTCCGAGGTGGTCGAGACCGGCCAGGTGATGCTCTTCATAGGGCCGCAGTTCGTGATCAGCGTCCGGCACGGCGACGCCTGCCGGCTCTCGCCGCTCCGGGCCGACCTGGAGAGCAAGCAGGAGCTGCTGGCGCACGGCCCCTGGGCGGTGGCGTACGCGGTCACCGACCGGGTGGTGGACCTCTACCTGGAGGTGGCCGACCAGGTCGAGGACGACCTCGACACCCTGGAAGCGCAGGTGTTCGGGCGCAACACGCACAGCCGGATCCAGCGGATCTACCAGATGAAGCGGGAACTGGTGGAGTTCAAGCGGGCCGTGGTGCCGTTGCAGCGCCCGATGCTGACGCTGACCGGCCCGACGGCCCGGGCCGACGTGCCGAAGGAGATCCGGCGCTACTTCCGGGACGTGCAGGACCACCTGACCCGTACGGTCGAGCAGGTGGCCTCGTACGACGACCTGCTCAACTCGATCCTCCAGGCGCGGCTCGCCCAGGTGACGGTGGAGCAGAACAACGACATGCGGAAGATCGCGGCGTGGGCCGCGATCGCCGCGGTCTGGACCGCCATCGCCGGGATCTACGGCATGAACTTCGACTTCATGCCCGAACTGCGCTGGGTCTACGGCTACCCGACCGTGTTGACGCTCATGTTGGCCGCATCACTGGTGCTGTACCGCTGGTTCCGGCGCAACGGCTGGCTCTGACCGCTACCGGCTATCGCGCCGGCCCCGGCCGGGGGGCGGCGGCGGGGGCGGGCCCCCCGGCGCCCGGGCGTGGGGGGGGGGCGGGGGGCGGCGCGGGGGGGGGGGCGCGGGCGGGGCG